>NZ_BAAAGU010000009.1:0-127113 GCF_039524635.1 Streptomyces thermocarboxydovorans
CCTGACCCGGGACGAGCTCTCCGCCCGCCGGGCGCTGGGCGAGCGGGCCGCGTCGGTGAGCCGGGCGACGCTCTCCTCCAGCTGTGCGGCGCGCGCGGCGACGCTGGGCGCCTCGCCCCGCGCCTGGGCCAGCTCCTCCTCCAGCGCGGCCCGTTCCCGCTCCAGCCGGTCGCGGTGGCCCACCCGGGCGGCGGCCCGGACGGCGGCCTCGCGCTGGGCGGAGACGCGCAGTTCGTGCTCGTGCTCGGCCTGGCGCAGCCGTTCCTGCGCGGCGTGCAGGCCGGAGGCGGCGTCGCGTGCCTCGGCGTGGGCGTGCTCCAGCTCCCGCAGTTCCCGGGCGAGTTGCTCGGTGGGGGTGTCGCCGGCCTCCGCCGTGGCCGCGGCGAGTGCTTCGCGGAGCCGGCCGTGGCGGCGTTCGTCCTCGGCGTGCTCCTCCTCGGCGCGCTGGTAGTCGTTCAGTGCGCGTTCCTCCGCCGCGCGGTCGACGTGCCCGGCGTCCTTGCGGGCGGGCGCGGGATGCTCCCGGGAGCCGCAGACCGCGCAGGGCTCGCCGTCGGTGAGTGAGGCGGCCAGCTCCGCGGCGATGCCGTCGAGGCGCTGCTCCTTGAGGTCCAGCCAGCGCCGGCCGGCCTCGGCGGCGCGCTCGGCGGAGTCGAGGGCGCGGCCACGGGCCTCCTCGGCCTCGGCGGCGAGCTGGTCGCGCCGGCGGGCCGCCGCGAGCCTGCGGCGGGCGGGCTCACGGCGCTCGGCGAGCTGTTCGGTCCGGGTGGCGGCCTGTTGGGCTCTGTCGATGGCGGTCTGGAGGGCGGTACGGGTCTCCTCCCAGCCGGCCAGCCAGGTCTCGGCGTCCTGGAGGATCTCCTCATCGGCGCGCTCCTGGCGGTCCAGGCCGGCGCGTTCCTCGAGGAGTTCGGCGAGTCTGCGCTCGGCGCGGCGCGCGGACTCCAGTCCGCCCAGTTCCTCGGCGGCGCGGCGGGCGGTGTTCGCGAGGGCGGTCGCGCCCGCGTCGGCGAGGGAGGCCGGCAGCAGGGCACGGGCGCGGGTCTCGGCGTCGGCGGCGCGCCGGTGCTCGATGTCGGCGGACTCGCGCAGTTCCAGGGCGGGGGCGACCGTCTCGGCCTTGCGGGCCCGCTCCATGCGCCGCTGCGCCTCCTGGTGGGCGCCGGCCCGCTCCTCGAGGCGTGCTGCGCGCTCGCGGGCCCCGGCGAACCGCCGCTGCAGCCGGTCGCGTTCGCGGGTCTCGTGCAGGGCGCGGTCGGCGGCGGCCTGTGCGGACTCGGCGGCGGCGAGCCGGCAGCGGGCGATGTCGAGCTGCTCGCGGGCCGTGCTGCGGGCGACGGCAGCGGCGTTCAGCACGGCGTCGGCGAGACCGGGGTCGCCGGGCGCCAGCTCGGGCAGGTCCATGGCCTCGCCGGCGGCCTGCTGCATGCGGTGGGCGTCGGCGAGCAGGGCGGCGTCTCCGTCGCGCACCTGGGTCTCGGTGGCGCGCCGGCGCTCGGCGAGCCGCTTCTCCACCTCGGCGAAACGGCGGGTGTCGAAGAGCCGGCCGAGCAGCTTGCCGCGTGCCTCGGCGTCGGCGCGCAGGAAGCGCGCGAAGTCGCCCTGGGGCAGCAGCACCACCTGGCAGAACTGCTCGCGGCTCATGCCGAGCAGCTGGGTGATCTCCTCGCCGATCTCCTGGTGCGAGCGGCTGAGGTCCTTCCAGGTGCCGGCGACGGCGTCGTACTCGCGCAGCCAGGTCTGGGCCTTGTCGAGGGTGGTGCCGGTGCCGCGCTTCTTGGCACGCTCCCAGGGCGGCTGCCGGGTGATCTCGAGCCGGCGTCCGGCGACGGTGAGGTCGAGGGTGACGGAGGTGCGGGTGGCCGGGGCGGCGTGGTCGCTGCGCAGGGACATGCCCTGGCCGCCCTGCCGGGCTCCGGGGACGGCGCCGTACAGCGCGTAGCAGACGGCGTCCAGGACGGAGGTCTTCCCGGCGCCGGTGGGGCCGTGCAGCAGGAAGAGCCCGGCGGCGGACAGGGCGTCGAAGTCGACGCTCTGGGAGCCACCGAAGGGGCCGAAGGCGGTGATGTCGAGGCGGTGCAGCCTCACCGGGCCACCTCCTGGAGGGCCTCGTCGGCGCGCACGGCGTCGATGGCGTCGCGGAGCACGGCCCGTTCCCGTTCGTCGGGTCCGGCGCCGCGCACATGGGCCACGAAGTCCTCCGCGATCTGCTGGTCGCTGCGGCCGGCGAGGCGGCGGGCGTAGGAGACCTCGGGGTCGTCGGGGGCGCGTTCGGGGTCGAAGACCAGGCTGAGGGTGTGCGGGAAGCGCTCGGTGAGCCGGGCCATGGGGTCGGCGGGGCGGACGGGGTCGGTGAGGGTGGCCTCGACCCAGGCCTGCTCGTGCGGGGCGAGCGCGGGGTCGGCGAGCAGCTCCTCCAGGGTGCCGCGGATGCGGGCGAGCGGCCGGGGCACGGGGCAGTCGATGCGTTCGGCGGTGACGGCTCCCCCGGCGTCCAGGTCGATCAGCCACATGCTCTTGCGGTGGCCGGCCTCGGAGAAGGAGTAGGCCAGCGGGGAGCCGGAGTAGCGGACGCGTTCGCTGAGCGTCTGGCAGCCGTGCAGATGCCCGAGCGCCACATAGTCGACGCCCTCGAAAACGCCCGCGGGCACGGCGGCGACCCCGCCGACGGTGATGTCCCGTTCGCTGTCGCTGGGTTGGCCGCCGGTGACGAAGGCGTGGGCGAGGACGACGCTGCGGGTGCCGGCCGGGCGGGCGGCGAGGTCGGCGCGGACGCGGTCCATGGCGGCGGCGAGCACCGCCTCGTGGCCCGCCCGCTCGACGCCGAACTCGTCCTTCACCAGGGCCGGTTCGAGGTAGGGCAGCCCGTAGAAGGCGACGTCCCCGTGGGCGTCGGACAGCAGCACCGGTGTGCCGCAGGCGGACGGCTCGGTGCGCAGATGGATGCCGGCGCGCCCGAGGAGCCCGGCTCCGACGCCGAGGCGGCGCGCGGAGTCGTGGTTGCCGGAGATCATCACTGTCGGCACGCCGAGGTCGGCGAGGCGGTGCAGCGCGTCGTCGAACAGCTCGACGGCGGCGAGCGGCGGCACCGCGCGGTCGTACACGTCTCCCGACACGACCACGGCGTCGACGCCGCGCTCACGCACGGTCTCCACCAGGTGGCCGATGAACTCGGCCTGGGCACCGAGCATGCCGACCCGGTGGAACGCCCGGCCGAGGTGCCAGTCGGAAGTGTGCAGCAGTCTCATGATCCCCGAGACTAACGGCCGGGTCTGACAGCACGGGCGGTTACTCCCGTATCGCCACCGTTCACGGCGTTCGCACCGTCACACCCGGCGCCCGGTACGCCTGTTATGCACCCAAGATGCTTCTTCGCGTCGCCGGTTCGCGTTGTCTCAGCCCGACGAAAGGGTCTGCGCGCCGCTTCGGGCGGTCTCAGGCGTTCCCGTACGCCTCCCCGCCCAGTTCGAATCCCGCGGTCCCGGCGGTGGCGTCGGCCAGCCAGGCGCGGAAGGCGTCCACGTCGGCGTCGGGCAGGCCGATCTCGATGGTGACCTGCTCGCCGTAGCGCACGTCGCGCACCTCGCGTCCGGTGGCGCGCAGATCGTTCTGGATCTTGCCGGCCCGCTGGTGGTCGACGGTGACCGTGGCCAGCCGGAAGCGGCGCCGGGTGACGGTGCCGAGGGCGTCGAGCGCCTCGCCGACGGCGCCCCCGTAGGCGCGGATGAGTCCGCCCGCGCCGAGCTTGACGCCGCCGAAGTAGCGGGTGACCACGGCGACGACGTACCGCATGTCGCGGCGCAGCAGCATCTGCAGCATGGGCACCCCGGCGGTGCCGCCAGGTTCGCCGTCGTCGCTGGCCTTCTGCACGGAGGCGTCGGCGCCGATGACGTACGCCCAGCAGTTGTGGGTGGCGTCGGCGTGCTCCTTGCGGACGGCGGCGATGAACTCCTGCGCCTCCTGCTCGGTGGCCGCCGGGGCGAGCGAGCACAGGAAACGGGAACGGTTGATCTCGGTCTCGTGCACACCCGGGCGGGCGACGGTGCGGTACTCGTCCTGCATCGGACCAGCCTATGCGCCCGCGTGCGGGCGGTGCGTTCCGGCTAGGCCGAGGTCCCGCGCGGGACGGTGACCGAGGTCAGGAGCGCGCCGCCGGTGTCCAGGTCCCGCCAGGTGGTGCCGTGCCAGGCGAGGACGGCGACGGCCGAGGTGGGGAATTTGGTGCGGACGGCCGCGAGGGTGCCGTCGAGGGCGTCGCCGGCCAGGTCCAGGACCAGGTCCTCCAGGCCGGGGTTGTGGCCGACCAGCAGGAGCGTGCGGACGTCCTCGGGCGCCTCGCGCACCACGGCGAGCAGGTCCGCGGCGTCGGCACCGTACAAACGCGGGTCGTAGCGGACCGGCGGATCCGTCGCCCACTCCTCGGCGGCCAGTTCCCAGGTGCGGCGGGCGCGTACGGCGGTGGAGCAGAGGACCAGGGCGGGGAGCAGGCCGGCCTCGGCCAGGGCGCGTCCGGCGGCGGGTGCGTCCCGGAGCCCGCGCGGGGCGAGTGGGCGCTCGTGGTCGGGGACGCCCTCCGGCCGGGCCGACTTGGCGTGGCGCAGCACCACCAGCCGGCGCAGCGGCCCGGTCCCCGCGGGCCCGGTCATGCCGGGGCCCCGAGGCCGCGGGTGAGGTCGACGCCGAGCAGGCGGTCGGCGTAGGCGTACGTCTCGAAGCGGGCGCCGTCCGGGATGCCGGGGTCGCTCGCCACCTCGCGCAGCACGCGGAGGACTCCGGGCACGTCCAGGTCGTTCTCCCAGGCGGCGCGCAGGTCGGCGCGCACGGGGTCAGGGATGGGCCGCGAGGGGTGATGCGCCCAGGCGGCGACCGCGCCGCGCCACTCGGCGAGGGCCCCGGCGGCCTCGCTCAGCTCCTGAGGGCCGAGCCGCACGGCCGTGTCGCGGGGGTGGGAGAGCAGAGCGAGCCGGAGCGCGGCGGGGTCCGTGCCGTCGGATACGCCGGGAATCCCCTCGCCGTGCACCGGAGCCACCGCCACGCGCACGCCTTCGGGTGCCGCGGCGCTGCCGTCGGCGAGGACGTGCAGCACCTGGGCCTCGCCCAGCCCGGTCCCGGCGTCATGCGCGTCCTCCAGGGGCCGTACGCCGAGGGCCGCGCCCGCGGCGCGCAGCTCGGCCTGCTCGCGCTCGCCGGAGAGCATCGCCCACACCGGTGTGCCGCCGAGTTCCAGCGCACGCACCAGAAGGTCGGCGACGAGCAGGACACGCAGGTTCGTGGGGTCGAAGCCACTGGTGTGGGCCTCGATGCGGGTCAGGCCCCGTCTGGCGGGGACGGCGTCCACGAGTGCGCCGGTTCGGGCGTCGGTGATGCGCAGCACGAGCCGAGCGTAGGCGGGTGAGCGCCCGCGCGCAGTCATCTCGCACGGCTTTTCGAGTGCTCGTGGCGGAATTCGACGAGGGCGTGTTCGGGGTGCGCGGGCCGCGGGCTGCGCGCTGCGGGGAGGGCGGGGGTCCCCACGGTCCGGCGTCCGCCGGGAATCTCCGGGCCTCCGGTACGGTTGTCGCCTGTACACGGCCTTTACTGCTCATCACGTCCCTGGAGGCGCACGGTGTACGGCGACGATGCAACGGTCCGCAAGATCCTCAGCGAGCTGGGTGACACCTGGGCCGTGGTGGGCCTGTCGACCAACCGGCGGCGCGCCGCGTACGGCGTCGCCCAGGTACTGCAGAGGTTCGGCAAGCGTGTGGTCCCCGTGCATCCCAAGGCCGAGACCGTGCACGGCGAGCAGGGCTACCCCTCGCTCGCCGACATCCCCTTCGATGTGGACGTCGTGGACGTGTTCGTCAACAGCGACCTCGCGGGCGCCGTCGCGGACGAGGCGGCGGCCAAGGGCGCCAAGGCGGTCTGGTTCCAGCTCGGCGTGATTGACGAGGCGGCCTATGAACGGACCCGCGCTGCGGGTCTGGAGATGGTGATGGACCGCTGCCCGGCGATCGAGATCCCCCGGCTCGGGCTCCCCCAGCGCGGTTGACGCTGCCCTGGGCGGCCCGCCGCGCAGCCATCCACAAACCGCCGGAGCCGCGCGCATAATGACCCGGTGACCCAGACCTCCCCCCACACCAACTCCCCTTCTCCGCAACGGTTTCCGGTCGTCGTCGTGGGCGCCGGGTTCGCCGGTCTCACCGTGGGCTGCATCCTGCGCGCGGCCGGTGTGGACTGCCTGGTGCTGGAGACCGAGACGCGGGAGTTCATCGAACAGCGCCCCCGTGCCGGGGTGATCGAGGAATGGGCGGTGCGGGGCCTGGAGCAACGAGGCCTGGCCGGGAACCTGCTGGAGCAGGCCGAGCGGCACACCGCCTGCGAGTTCCGCTTCGCCGGGGAGCGCTTCCGCTTCCCCTACCACGAGTTGACGGGCTGTCATCACTGGGTCTATCCGCAGCCGTTGCTGGTGACGGACCTGGGCCGGAGCGGGACCCGGCGAGGCGGTCACTCGTGCGGCGGGCGTCACCGACCCCGGCCGTCCGGCCGGTCAGACGCCGAGACCCTCCAGCACGACCGCGTTCGGCAGTTCGGCCAAGGCCTTGCCCGGGACCAGCAGCTTGCCCCGGCGGCGGCCGCTGCCGACGAGGACGTACGGCAGGTCGACGACGGCCGCGTCCACCAGGAGGGGCCAGCCGTCCGGCAGGCCGATCGGGGTGATGCCGCCGTACTCCATGCCGGTCTCCCCCGTCGCCGTCTCCATCGGGGCGAACGAGGCCTTTCGGGCCCCCAGTTGGCGGCGTACCACGTTGTTGACGTCGACCCGGGTGGTGGACAGGACCAGGCATGCGGCCAGGGTGCGCTCGCTGCCCCGCTTGGCGCCCACGATCACGCAGTTGGCCGACTTGTCCAGCAGGTCCTGCCCGTAGTGCTCGACGAAGACGGCGGTGTCCGCCCAGCGCGGGTCGGTGTCCACGTAGACGATCTGCTCGGCGGGCACGCTGCCGCTCCAGGCGCGGATGGCGGCGGCGACCGGCGGGGCGAGCTCGTCGAGGCAGTCGGGGGCGGGGGTGGCGTGGTCGAAGTCTCCGATCGGTGCGCGCATGACCGCACCGTAACCCACCTCGGCGGATGGGTCAGTGGACGGGGGGTACCGAGACGGTCAGCACCATCTCCATCGGCACATCGCCCCGGTTGCCGTAGGCGTGGGGGACGTTGGCCTCGAAGGAGGCGCTGGCGCCCGCCGGGACGCGGTGCTCCTCGCCGTCCACGGTGAGCGTCAGTTCGCCGGCGGTGACGTGCAGCAGCTCGAACGTGCCGCCCGGGTGGGGGTCGGAGTCGCTGGACTCGCCCGGCATCAGCCGCCAGTCCCACATCTCCAGCGGTCCGGGGGCCTCGGTGCCGATGAGCAGCCGGTTCCAGCTGCCGGCCTCGGTGTGCCACAGGCGTACGGCCTGGTCGGCGGGGACGACACGGACCTGCGGGCCGCGCTCGTAGTCGAGCAGCGTGGGGACGCTGACCCCGAGGGCGTCCCCGATCTTGACGACCGTGCCGATGCTGGGGTTGGTGCGGGCCTGTTCGATCTGGATGAGCATGCCGCGGCTCACTCCGGCGCGGGCGGCGAGCGCGTCCAGGGTGAAGCCGCGCTCGGTGCGCCAGCGCTTGACGTTGCGCGCGAGGGACTGGGTGAGCAGCTCGAGGTCCGTCACGATGGGTCCGTTCGGTTCGCTTCCGTCCGGGCCGGCGAGTGCGCCGGCGGTTCTGCCGGTGTGGGGTGCGTGGTCCGGTGTGCCGGCCGCGGCACGGGACCGCGGTCCGGCGCACCTGGTGGGGTCTGATGCACCTGGCTGTGCAGCGAACTGTACTGCGGGGCGGTACGGCGACGCCTGGATCAGCCTTCCGGTTCCAGCTCCGCCAGCCGCTCGATGTCCGCTTCGCCGAGCTCCGACAGCGCCCGCAGCTGGTCCGGGGTGGTCCCCTCCGGGATCGGCACCGGGGCGGGCGTGCGCAGGGGCGGCTGCCAGCCGTCGGCGGGCGTCCAGCGCCGCACCACGCGGGCGGGGGCACCGGCGACCACGGCGTGGTCGGGCACCGTGCCCCGGACCACCGCGCCCGCGGCCACCACCACGTTCCGGCCGATCCGCGCGCCGGGAAGGATCACCGCGCCGGTGCCGATCCAGCAGCCCGGCCCGATCTCCACGGGTTCCATCCGGGGCCACTGCTTGCCGATGGGCTGGTGCGGGTCGTCGTAGGAGTGGTTGGTGGAGGTGATGTAGACGTACGGGCCGAAGTAGCAGTCGCTGCCGATGGTGACGCTGGTGTCGGCGATGACATGGCTGCCGCGTCCCAGGACGACGCCGTCGCCGATGCGCAGGATCGGCTCGGGGCCGAGATCCAGGTCGGGCATGAGGCCGGCGGTGAGGGTGACCTGCTCGCCGATGATGCAGTGCGAGCCGAGGTGGATCCAGGGTTCGCCGAAGACGGTGCCCAGCGGGAAGGCGAGGCGGGTGGCCTCGCCGATCGCGCCGAAGCGCAGCCGGCCGGGGTTGGCGGCGGTCACCGAGCCCGTGCGCTGTATCCACGCCCAGCCCGCATGGACCGCGCGCTGCGCTAGGCGACGCGGCCAGGACGAGAACGTGTTCTTGCTCTTCGGCACGGGCTCACCGTACTGAGCGGGCGGGCCCGCCGGGCCCTCCGGGGGCTGTGATCTTCACCCCACGGGTGTGACGTACGGTTCGTTCTCGAACCGACGAGGAGGCGAGAGATGACGCACGAGGCGCTGATCACCGGTGTGGGCGGCAGGGAACCGAAGGTGGACCCGGAGGCGTTCGTGGCGCCGACCGCGTCCGTGGTCGGGGACGTGGCTCTGGAGGCGGGGGCGAGTGTCTGGTACGGCGCGGTGCTGCGGGGCGACGTGGAGTCGATCTCCGTCGGCGCCGACAGCAATGTGCAGGACAACTGCACCCTGCACGCCGACCCGGGATTCCCGGTGCGGGTCGGTGAGCGGGTTTCCATCGGCCACAACGCGGTGGTGCACGGGGCGACCGTCGAGGACGACTGCCTGATCGGCATGGGCGCGACGGTGCTGAACGGAGCCGTGATCGGCGCCGGCTCCCTCGTCGCCGCCCAGGCACTGGTCCCCCAGGGCATGGTCGTGCCCGCGGGATCCCTGGTCGCCGGTGTCCCGGCGAAGGTCAGGCGCTCGCTGACCCCCGAGGAACGCGAGGGCCTCACCCTCAACGGCACCATGTACGCGGGCCTGGCCCGCACCCACCGGGACGAGTCCGAGGCGTAGGCGGAGCAGCAGGCGCAGGCCCGGACCGGGCAGGCGCGGGAAGACGGCGAACGCGGGACCAGGAGGTATCTGGCGTAGCGCCGCAGTCTCGGCTTGCGTGCGTCGATCACGACCGGGCAGCGCCCTGGCCACGAACCGCCGGCGCGGACGCCGGGGCGGCAGTCGGCTGGCGGACATCAGGGGGACGGTCGGGCGGGGGCCGTGGTCGCGGCCTGCCGGCGCGGGAGCCTGGGTGGCCGTCGGCCGGCGGGTACCACGGCCGCAGCCGGCCAGAAGCCCCACCGTCAGGGCCGGGCAGCGCCCAGGCTATGAACGCCGGCGCGGGCGCCCCGGAAGCAGTCGGCCGGCAGGCGCCACGGCCGCGGTCAGCCGGCGAGCCCCACCGTCAGGGCCGGGCAGCGCCCAGGCTATGAACAGCCGACGCGAGCCCCGCTGGTGGCCGTCGGCCGGCGGGCGCCGTGGCCGCGGTCGGTCCGCGGGCGCCCGGTCGCGGGTCGCCCCGGGGGGCGGGGGTCAGTCCGTGGTGGCGGTGGCGGGCTCGGGGGTCGTCGTTTCCGTCGGCTGGGCCTTCTTTGCCTTGCGCTTCAGGACCAGCATCGAGGTGACGCCGATGAGGACCGCCGCTACCAGGCCCAGCCAGGAGAAGCGCTTGAGCCAGGCCTCGGCGACGATGCCGACGTAGTAGATGACGGCCGTGGTGCCGCCCGCCCAGAGGATGCCGCCGAGAACGTTGGCGGTGAGGAACTTCCAGTAGGGCATGCGCAGCACGCCCGCGAGCGGGCCGGCGAAGATGCGCAGCAGGGCGACGAAGCGGCCGAAGAAGACGGCCCACATGCCCCACTTCTGGAAGCTGCGCTCGGCGGTGGCGATGTGCCCCTCGCTGAAGTGGCGGGGGAACTTCCTGCCGAGCCAGGCGAGCAGCGGGCGTCCGCCCTTGCGGCCGATGGCGTATCCGATGGAGTCACCGATGATCGCGCCGGCGGTGGCGCAGGCGCCGAGGATCACCGGGTCGATGTCGCCGTGCTGGGAGGCGAGCAGGGCCGAGGAGACCAGGATGATCTCACCCGGCAGCGGGATGCCCAGGCTCTCCAGTCCGATGACCACTCCCACCAGCGCGTAGACGGCGACCGCGGGCACGGTCTCGAGCCATTCCTGGACGTGCAACGCCGATTTCCTTCCGATCCCCGAGCTGCGTTCTGTGTCTGCGGGCCGCGCGCCCGGTCACGGCGCGCGGTCCGTGCAGCCTACCGGTTCACAAGAGGGTGCCTGGCGCTCACGGGTTCCAGCTCCACTCGGCGACCTCGGGCATGTCGGTGCCGTGCTCACAGATCCACTCGTGGTGGCGGGTGCGGGCGTCGGCCATGCGCTGGCGCACGGCGGCGGCGCGGACGGCGAGGCCGGGCACCCGGTCGATGACGTCCATGACGAGCCGGTACCGGTCGAGGTCGTTGCGGACCACCATGTCGAACGGCGTGGTGGTGGTGCCCGACTCCTTGTAGCCGCGCACGTGCAGGTGCTGGTGGCCGGTGCGGCGGTAGGCGAGGCGGTGGATCAGCCACGGGTAGCCGTGGTAGGCGAAGATCACCGGCTTGTCGGTGGTGAACAGGCCGTCGTACTCGAAGTCGGGCATGCCGTGCGGGTGCTCCTCGCGGGGCATCAGCCGGGCGATGTCGACGACATTGACGACGCGGAACGCGAGCTGGGGCAGATGGCGGCGCAGCAGCTGGGCCGCGGCCAGCACCTCCTGGGTGGGGACGTCGCCGGCGCAGGCGAGGACGACGTCGGGCTCGCCGCCGTTCTCGGTGCCGGCCCAGTCCCAGATGCCGGCGCCGCGGGCGCAGTGGGCGCGGGCGGCGTCCATCGTCAGCCAGTCGTAGCAGGGCTGCTTGCCGGCCACGATCACATTGACGTAGTCGCGGCTGCGCAGGGCGTGGTCGGCGACGGAGAGGAGGGTGTTGGCGTCCGGGGGCAGGTAGACCCGGACGACCCCGGGGCTCTTGTTGAGCACATGGTCGACGAAGCCGGGGTCCTGGTGGGAGAAGCCGTTGTGGTCCTGGCGCCAGACGTGCGAGGTGAGCAGGTAGTTGAGGGAGGCGATCGGGGCGCGCCAGGTCAGTTCGCGCGAGGTGCGCAGCCATTTGATGTGCTGGTTGACCATCGAGTCGACGATGTGCACGAACGCCTCGTAGCAGGAGAACAGGCCGTGCCGTCCGGTGAGCAGATAGCCCTCGAGCCAGCCCTGGCAGAGGTGCTCGGAGAGGATCTCCAGCACGCGGCCGTGCCGGTCGAGGTGCTCGTCGACGGCGAGGGTGCGCTCCTGCCAGGCCTTGCCGCTGGCGTCGAAGACGGCGTCGAGGCGGTTGGAGGCGGTCTCGTCCGGGCCGACGAGCCGGAAGTCCCGGCGGGCCTCGGTGTCCTTCATCACGCGGGCGAGCAGGTCGCCGAGGACGCGGGTGGGTTCGTGGAGGGTGGTGCCGGGCTTGTCCACGGGTACGGCGAACTCGTCGAGGTCCGGCAGCGGCAGTGCGCGCAGCAGCAGGCCGCCGTTGGCGTGCAGGGTGGCGCCGAGGCGGCGGTCGCCCTCGGGCACACAGGCGAGGACCTCGTCGACGGGCCGGCCGTCGGCGTCGAAGAGCTCCCCAGGGCGGTACGACTTCAGCCAGGCCTCGAGCTGCCGAAGGTGCTCGGGGTTCTCGCGGACGCCGGGCAGCGGCACCTGGTGGGAGCGCCAGGTGTTCTCGACGGGCTTGCCGTCCACCTCGGCGGGGCCGGTCCAGCCCTTGGGTGTGCGCAGCACGATCACGGGCCAGCGGACCCGCTCGGTGACGCCGTCCTCGCGGGCGGCGCGCTGGGCCTCGGCGATGCGGTCGAGGGCGGTGTCCATGGCGGTGGCCATGGCCCGGTGGACGGTGGCCGGGTCGTCGCCGCTCACCGTGACCGGGTCGTGGCCGTAGCCGCGCAGCAGTTCTTCGAGCTCGGGCTCGGGGAGGCGGGCGAGGACGGTCGGGTTGGCGATCTTGTAGCCGTTGAGGTGCAGGATCGGCAGGACGGCACCGTCGTGGACGGGGTCGAGGAACTTGTTGGAGTGCCAGGACCCGGCGAGCGGGCCGGTCTCGGCCTCGCCGTCGCCGATCACGCAGGCGACCAGCAGGCCGGGGTTGTCGAAGGCGGCTCCGTAGGCGTGGGCGAGGGAGTAGCCGAGCTCGCCGCCCTCGTGGATGGAGCCGGGGACCTCGGGGGCGACGTGGCTGGGCACGCCGCCGGGGAAGGAGAACTGCCGGAACAGCCGTGCCATGCCGGCCGCGTCCCGGCCGACGTCCGGGTAGATCTCGCCGTAGGTGCCCTCCAGCCAGGTGTTGGCCAGGATGGAGGGCCCGCCGTGGCCGGGACCCCAGATGCACAGCGCGTCCAGGTCGCGGGCCCGGATGACGCGGTTGAGGTGGGTGTACACCAGGTTCAGGCCCGGTGAGGTGCCCCAGTGGCCGAGCAGCCTCGGTTTGACGTGCTCGGGCCTGAGGGGTTCGGTCAGCAGGGGGTTGTCCAGCAGGTAGATCTGGCCCGCCGACAGGTAGTTGGCGGCGCGCCAGTGGGCGTCCAGGGTGCGCAGTTCCTCGTCGCTGGGTCCGGTGTGCTGGTCCTCGGGCATGGCTGACTCCGTGAGTGGTCGGCGGGTGCGCTCCGCGCCGGGCATCAGCAGGGGGGTACCAGTCTGTTCCGGTGTGATGCCTCTCGCGTGCGTACGGCGGCATGTGGCGCAATGTGCGCGCCGTGGCCGGTGTCGGTGAGTTCCGGAGTCTCAGTGGTACGGGATCACCACGACCGGGGCCGTGGCGTGGTGCAGCACGGCGTGGGTGACGGAGCCGATGCGGGTCCCGATGGCGTGCCGGCGCATCCGGCGTCCGACGATCAGCAGCGAGGACCGGGCGGCGGCCTCGACCAGGCGGACGGAGGGGGTGCCGCCGAAGGACTCCTCGGTCACCTCGACGCCCGGGAACTTCTCCCGCCAGGGGCGCACCAGGCCGGCCAGCAGCGCGGCCTGTACGGCGGCGATCTCCTGGTAGCGCTCGGGGTCGGCCGGCACGCCGTAGACGTAGTACGGCGGCAGGTTCCAGCCGTGCACGATCCGCAGGCTCGCCTCCCGCCGCTCCGCTTCCGCGAACGCGAAGGCGAGCAGCTCGTCGGAGGGGTCGTCGACGTCGAGGCCGAGCAGCACGGGGAGGTAGGAGGTGGCGGCGGAGGGGATCCCGGCCGGGTCCGGCTGATGCTCGTCGGCGGCCTGCTCCCCGGCCCGCACCAGGACGACCGGACGCCGGACGTGCGCCACGACGACCAGCCCCACGGAGCCGACCAGGAACCCGCCGACGCCGCCCATGCCGCGGGAGCCGAGTACGAGCAGCTCGGCCTCGTCCGAGGCGCGGATCAGCACGTCGTAGGCGGAGCCGATGCGGTGCTCGGTCTCGATCTCGACACCGGGGTGGCGCAGCCGCAGCCCCTCGGCGGTCTCCCGCAGCATCCGGGGCCAGGTTCCGACCGAGTCCTCCGAGGCGGCGACGGACTCGCTCAAGGACGGCTCCGTCCCCCCGCCGAGCAGCGGGGCGACGACCGTGGGGTGGACGTGCAGCAACCGGAGCGGTGCGGCACGCAGCGCCGCTTCGCGGGCCGCCCATTCGGCCGCGGCCCTGCTCTCGGGCGAGCCGTCCAGGCCGGTGATGAGGGGGCGGGACATGGTGACCTCCTGGGGTCGGAGCGGTCACCTTCAGCCTGGTGCGCCCCGCCTCCCGCGCACAGGGGCCGCGGGGCCCGTCCCGGCGCCGGAGGGCCCTGCCCGGGGCGGCCGGGTCAGGGCCGTGTGCCGGGCCCGCAGGGCCGTTCGGCCCCTTCTGGTGCGGCCGGCGGCGCGGGAGGCTGGACCGTGCAAACGGCAGACCGCTCACCCGCAACGCCTCAGCTCAGGGAGGCCCGCCATGTTCGCTCCCCCGTCCCCCAGCGCGATCCGCGCACTGCCCGCCCAGCACCGGGCACGTCTGATGGAGCTCGCCCGCGAGGTGTCCTTCCCGCAAGGCGTCCGGCTGTTCGAGGAGGGCGGACGCGCCGACCGGTTCTGGGTCGTCCGGACCGGCACCGTCGCCCTCGACATGCGGGTGCCCGGCCGCCGCCCCGCGGTGATCGAACGCCTCAGGCACAACGAACTCGTCGGCTGGTCCTGGCTGTTCGAGCCGCACATCTGGCATCTGGGCGCCGAGGCGGAGACGCTGGTGCGCGCCTACGAGTTCGACGCCGCGCCCGTCAACGCCCTGCGCCACGCCGACCCGGTCTTCGGCCAGGCCGTGGCCGAATGGGTGGGCAACGTCGTCGCCCACCGCCTCCACGCCGCCCGCATCCGCCTCCTCGACCTCTACGCCCCGTACGGGGCGGGCAGCACGGTCTGAGGTGGCGGGACTCCCCCGTTGCCCGGAAGCGCTCCGTGCTGTCGGGGCTCCGGCTTCGGGCACCTGATCCGAGGTGCCCGAACGATCCCAGACTTCTCAGCCGTTGGGCCGCAGGGTCCAGATGACGCTCATTTCGCCGGTGACGGCGCCGTCCTCGCGGCGGATCTCGACGGTGACGGGGAACTCGGGGCGGCGGCCCTCGTCGAGTTCCGCGACGACCTCGGGGGCCGGGCGGCCGAGGGTGGCGGTGGCGGTGACGGGGCCCATGGCGAGCTTCTTGTAGGAGATCTCGGCGCTGACCGCCAGCGGCACGGCGCGCGAGAGCTGGTCGCCGAACGCGGCGAGCACGATGGCACCGCTCGCCGACTCGCCGAGGGTGAACATCGCGCCGGCGTGCGGCCCGCCCACGTGGTTGTGGTAGTCGGGCTGGTCCGGCAGCGACACCACGGCCCGCTCCGGAGTGGTCTCCAGGAACTGGAGATTCAGGGTCCGGGCCATGGGCACCGTGGCGGCGAGCATCTCGCCGATGGACATCTGGTCTGCGCTCATGACCGAAGGTTACCCACGAGTAGCTCGGTCTGACCAGGGCGGGACGGGTGGAGGCACGGTGCAGGACCTGCGCGGTGACCGGGGCGGGACGGTCTTGCTACGCCCCTGTCAAAGGGTGGTGACCCAATCGTGTCCCCCGCCCGGCTAGGGTTGCTGCCCATGTGGCCAGGACAGCAGCCGCCCGGGGGCGAGCAGAACCCGCAGAACAACCCGTACCAGCAGCCGGGGTATCAGCAGCCGAATCCGTATCAGCAGCCCGGATATCAGCAGCCGAACCCGTACTCGGGCCAGCAGCCGCAGTGGGGTGCTCCAGGTCAGCCGGGGGCGCCGCAGCCGCCGCAGGGCGGGGACGGCGGCAACCGGACCAAGCTGGTGGCGATCATCGCGGCGGCCGCCGTGGTCGTGACCGCGGGTGTGACCGGTTTCCTGGTGCTCGGCGGTGATAAGGACGACACGGCGACCAAGAAGGACGGGAAGCCGTCCGCCACCGCGTCCAAGGACTCCTCGGCCGAGCCGAGCACTTCCCCCTCCGACGACAACCCGCGGGGCGGTGAGGAGGAGAAGGCGACCATCCCGGGCTGGAAGGTCGTCGTGAACACCCGCTTCGGCACCAAGTTCGACGTGCCCGCCGACTGGGAGATCGAGAACCCCGGCACCAGCGTGGGCTTCGAATGGAAGGGCGAGGACGGCGAGTGGGAACGCACCACCGTCACCGCCCCCGCCTACCTGAAGTCCAAGTGGTGCACCACCGACGAGGACAAGGACGGCCGCACGGAGGACACCGCCCTCGCCACCGCCGGCACCCGCGGTGAGAACGGCGCCAAGGACACCGAGCAGGCGGCCGAGACCCGCGTCCCGTGGTGGATCTACGGCGGTTACACCGAGCCCGACAAGAAGAGCGTCAAGTTCAGCAAGCCCAAGCCGTACACCACCAAGTCGGGCATCAAGGGCCACGTCGCGACCGCCCACTCGGAGGGCACTCCGCAGAAGGGCAAGTGCGACAGCGAGGGCAAGGCGATCACCTTCGCCTTCAAGAACGGCGCCGGGGACTTCGTCACCTGGAACCTGTACGGGGCCAAGGGCGTGAAGGACGAGATCCCGGAGGCGACCGTGCAGAAGATCCTCAGCACGGTGCGGCTGACCGAGGAGCCCCCGACCGACGAATGACGGACGAGTGACCGACGAGCGCGGCAGGCCCTGCGTGACAGGGCCGCCGCACCGCTCGGTGACCGGTACCTCCCGGGTCCGGTTTGGCAAGTCGGCGGGGCTCCGGCGATAGTCACGGGGTGCCGACCGCCAAGCCCTTCAGCCGCCCGACCTGGGCGGGCCGCAACTACACCCTGCTGACCGCCTCCGCCGTGGTCACGAGCCTCGGCAGCAGCGGTGCGCTGATCGCCGCCGCGTTCGCCGTGCTGGAGGCGGGCGGCGACGGCGGTGACGTCGGTCTGGTGGCCGCCGCGCGCACCGTGCCGCTGGTGCTGTTCCTGCTGATCGGCGGGGCGGTGGCGGACCGGCTGCCCCGGCACCGGGTGATGGTCGCGGCCAACGTGCTGAACTGCGGCTCGCAGGCCGTCTTCGCCGCCCTGGTGCTGGCGGGCGAGCCGCGGCTGTGGCACATGATGCTGCTCAGTGCCCTCGGCGGCACCGGCCAGGCGTTCTTCGGGCCGGCCGCCGAGGGCATGCTGCTGTCCTCGGTGCAGGGCGAGCAGGCGGGCCGGGCGTTCGCCGTGTTCCGCATGGCGATGCAGGGGGCGTCGCTCGGCGGTGCCGCCCTCGGCGGCGCCCTGGTCGCCGCGATCGGACCGGGCTGGGTGCTGGCGGCGGACGCGGCCGCCTTCGCTCTGGCCGCCGCACTGCGCGCCCTCCTCGACGTCCGGCACATCCCGCCGCGCGCCCAGGGCGGCGGGCTGCTGGCCGATCTCCGGGAGGGCTGGCGGGAGTTCACCGGCCGGCCCTGGCTGTGGAGCATCGTCCTGCAGTTCTCCCTCGCCAACGCGGTGGTCGGCGCCGCCGAGGCGGTCTACGGCCCGCTGGTCGCCCGGGACCATCTGGGCGGTGCCGGCCCCTGGGGGCTCGCGCTGGCGTTCTTCGGCGCGGGCACCGTGGTGGGGGCGCTGCTGATGACCCGCTGGAAGCCCCGCCGTCTGCTGCGCACCGGCACCCTGTGCGTGTTCCCCCTCGCCCTGCCGTCCGCGGCGCTCGCCGTGCCGGCGCCGGCTGCGGTGCTGTGCGCGGCGATGTTCGCGACCGGGGTCAGCCTGGAGGTGTTCGGCGTCTCCTGGATGACCGCGCTGCACCAGGAGATCCCCGAGGAGAAGCTGTCCCGCGTCTCGGCCTACGACTGGTTCGGCTCGGTCGCCTTCGTGCCGCTGGCGACCGCCCTGGCCGGCCCGGCCGAGACGGCGTTCGGGCGCCCGCAGGCGCTGTGGGGCTGTGCCGCGCTGATCGTCCTGGCCACGGCCGCGGTGCTGTGCGTGCCCGATGTGCGCCGGCTGCGCCGCCGCACCGTGCACGTGACGGGCACACCCGCGGAGCAGGACGGCGGCTCAGCCGATGCCGAACGCCCCGTCGGGGGGCTCGGGTGAGGGCACGGCGTCCTCGTCCCGCACCGGCCGGGCGCCCCGTATGAACGCGCCGAGCGCGGCGCCGTGCTCGACCCGCGCCGGGAAGGCGTCGGCGGCGGTGAGCCGGCTGAGCGCGGCGATGTCCAGCGGCCGGTGCGAGGCGGCCAGCACCGCGTTGCCGAACCGCCGCCCGCGCAGCATCCCCGGCTCTGCGATCAGCACCAGCTCCCCGAACCGGGTGGCGAGAGTGGCGAGCTGGGAGCGCAGGAAGTCGAAGGGCGCCGCGTCCGGCAGGTTGGCCAGATAGACCCCGTCGTCCCGCAGCACCCGCGCCACCTCGCGCACATGGCCGACGGAGGTGAGGTGCGCGGGCACGCGCGAGCCCCCGAAGACGTCCCCGACCACGACGTCCGCGCTGTCGTCCGGTGCACCCTCCAGCCAGGCCCGCGCGTCCGCCGCGTGCAGCGCGATCGGGGCGCCCTCCGGCAGCGGCAGATGCTCGGCCACCAGCCGCAGCAGCGCACCGTCGGCGTCGACGACGTCCTGCCGCGAGCCGGGCCGGGTCACCGCCACGTACCGGGGCAGGGTGAGCGCCCCGCCGCCGAGGTGCACCACGTCCAGGGCACGCCCGGGCTCGTCGACGACGTCCAGCAGATGCCCGAGCCGCCGCGCGTACTCGAACTCCAGATGGGCGGGATCGTCCAGGTCCACGTAGGACTGCGGCGCCCCGTCCACGGTCAGCAACCAGGCCCGCTCCCGGTCGACATCGGGCATGAGCTTGGCGGTGCCGTGGTCGGTGACCCTGGTGACAGGTACGGCTTCGTTCACCCGCCAATTGTGCCGGGCCCTCGCCACCCATGGCAGCGCGGGGAACCGCACGACCGGCCCCCGGCCGGCCCGCGGTCCCCGCGCACGCCCTGATATGAGGAACTCCCCTCACATCAGGGCGCTTTTTCACAGAACGGTGCTCACCGTCCCGGCGCCGACGGTCCGCCCGCCCTCTCGGATGGCGAACCCGAGCCCGGGCTCCAGCGGGACGGCCCGCCCCAGCTCGACGGTCATCGTCACCGTCTCCCCCGGCCTTGCGACACCCGCCTCACCGAGGTCGATGTCGCCGACCACGTCCGCGGTGCGGATGTAGAACTGCGGCCGGTACCCGGTGGAGACGGGCGTCGTGCGGCCGCCCTCGCGGGCGGACAGCACATACACCTGGGCGGTGAACCGCCGGCGCGGCTCGACGCTGCCCGGCGCGGCCACCACGTGCCCGCGCCGCACGGCGTCCCTCGGCACACCCCGCAGCAGCAGCGCCACGTTGTCCCCGGCCTGCGCCTCCTCCATCGGCTTGCCGAAGGTCTCCAGGCCGGTGACGACCGTCTCCAGGGACGCGCCCAGCACCTCGACCCGCTCGCCGACCCGCACGGTCCCGCGCTCTACCGCACCGGTGACCACGGTGCCGCGCCCGGTGATGGTGAGCATGTTCTCGACGGGCAGCAGGAACGGCGCGTCCAGATACCGCTCCGGCATGGGCACATAGGTGTCCACCGCGTCGAGCAGCGCGTCGATCGAGGCCGTCCACCGGGGGTCGCCCTCCAGCGCCTTCAGCCCCGACACCCGTACCACGGGCACGGAGTCACCGCCGTAGCCGTGCGCGGTGAGCAGGTCGCGGACCTCGAGCTCGACCAGGTCGATCAGCTCCTCGTCCCCCGCGTCGGCCTTGTTGAGGGCGACGACGATGTGGTCGACGCCCACCTGCCGGGCGAGCAGGACGTGTTCGGCGGTCTGCGGCATGATCCCCTCGAGCGCGGAGACGACGAGGATCGCCCCGTCGAGCTGCGCCGCGCCGGTGACCATGTTCTTGACGTAGTCGGCGTGGCCGGGCATGTCGACGTGCGCGTAGTGCCGGGTGTCGGTCTCGTACTCGACGTGCGCGATGTTGATGGTGATGCCGCGGGCGGCCTCCTCCGGCGCCCGGTCGATGCGGTCGAACGGCACGAACGTGCCGGCGCCCCGCTCGGCGAGCACCTTGGTGATGGCGGCGGTCAGGGTCGTCTTGCCGTGGTCGACATGGCCCATCGTGCCGATGTTCAGATGCGGTTTGGTGCGGACGTACGCCGTCTTGGACATGGCGGTACCTCGAAGCCTGGTGAACCTGGTGAAAGGGAAACGGGACCCCGGTCACTCGCCGACCCTCCCCATGCGGGGTCCGCCGGAACGATCCGGGGAGGGTCAGCCTCGGGCGCCGTCGACGGCGGTGAGGAAGCAGCGAACGGCAGCCTTCAGGGCATCCGCGGCGGCGGATGCTGCGACGTGGAAGGCGTACCGGAACATGACGACGATCATCGCGGATGCGTCACGTTCCGTCGAACGATTTATGGGCGCCCGGTCGGCGGCTGACGACTGGTCAGTCGCCGATGTTCTTGAGCGCCTCCCGCACCGACAGCGGCGCGAGCCGGTCCCGGTGCTCGGCGACGAAGGCGCGCACCGCGTCCGGGTCGGTCTTGGCGTACTCGCGCAGGCACCAGCCGACGGCCTTGCGGATGAATAAGTCGGGGTGCCCGGCCCGGCGCAGGCAGTAGCCGAAGAGCCGGCCGGTGTCGGTGCGCGCCTTGTAGCGCAGCTGGTGGAGCAGGGCGGTGCGGGCGAGCCACAGGTCGTCGTCGCCGGCCCACTCGTCCATGACGTCCTTGAGCTTGGGGTCGGCGGCGACCAGCGGGCCGACGACATGGACGGCGAGCAGGTCGACGGTGTCCC
Organism: Streptomyces thermocarboxydovorans; assembly: GCF_039524635.1. Lineage (NCBI taxonomy): Bacteria > Bacillati > Actinomycetota > Actinomycetes > Kitasatosporales > Streptomycetaceae > Streptomyces > Streptomyces thermocarboxydovorans. The sequence continues at coordinate 20,565 of NZ_BAAAGU010000009.1, forward strand.
ACCAGGGGTCGGTGGTGATCAGATGCCGGACGACGGGCAGGAAGCCGGAGGAGCAGTGGCGCACCTGGCGGCGCAGCCAGTCCACCGCGAAGTACCGGTACTCCCGCTCGGGCAGCTCCCAGCAGCGCAGGGCGATCGCGGTGCAGTCGGTCTCGTCGGGGCGGGGCAGCCCTCGCACCACGGTCCGGTCCAGGGCGCGGCGGACCGGCGAGCTCAGCCCCAGGAAGGGCGAGACGTCCTTCATGCAGGCCCGCATCGCCGCCGCCCGCTCCGGGTCCGCGGCGGGCGCGTAGGCGGCGGTGAGCCGCTCCAGCACGGTGTCCGCGAGCGGGCCGGCCGGAATGCGCGGCGCGCGCTTCCCTGTGACACCCATGAGACGCAGACTACGGCGATCACAGACATATGTCGGTTAGTGTCACCGGATGCTCGATGCCACCACCCGCTCTGGCGGCACCGCCGCGGCCTCTCCCCGGGCCACGGCGACGACAGCGACCACAGCGACCGAGCTCGCCGTCCCCGAGGGCGCGCTCGCCACGGTTCCTCCGGCGCCCTTCGCGGCGCGCTGCGCCAGAGCCCTGCTCTCGCCCTGGTCGCGGCTGACCCTGCTGGTCGTGCTGCTGGCCTCCGCCGCGGCGGCGGTGCTGGTCTTCGAGCCGCAGAGACTGCTGACGAACGGCTGGCCGCCGCACCTGTCCGGAGCGGCGGCCGTGGTGGCCTACGCGGTGGCGTACGGCGCCTGCACGGTGGCGTTCGTGCCGCGCCCGCTGCTGAACCTGGCGGCCGGCGCGCTGTTCGGCACCCAGCTGGGTCTGGGTTCCGCGCTGGCGGGCACGGTGCTCGGGGCAGGGCTCGCGTTCTGTCTGGGGCGGGCGCTCGGCCAGGACGCGCTGCGCCCGCTGCTGCGCGGGCGGCTGCTGAAGGCGGCGGACCATCAGCTCAGCCGGCACGGCTTCCGTTCGATGCTGGCCACCCGGCTGTTCCCGGGCGTACCCTTCGCGGCGGCCAACTACTGTGCCTCGGTCTCCCGGATGGGTCTGACGCCCTTTCTGCTGGCGACGGCGCTCGGCTCGATCCCGAACACCGCCGCCTATGTCGTCGCCGGCGCCCGCGCCTCGGCGCCGACCTCGCCCGCCTTTCTGATCGCGCTGGCCTGCATCGCCGTGCCGGCGCTCGCCGGTGCCGTGGTGGCCTGGCGCAAGCGGCACCGGCTGCGCGGGCACTGAGGGCTCGCGTCGCCCGGGCCTCCGAGGCCGAGGTGCGGACCGGGCGCCGATCTGTCGACCCGGGCTGATCTGCGGCCCGGGCCTTCCCCTCAGACCGCCTCGAGGATCATCGCGTTGGCGAGTCCGCCGGCCTCGCACATGGTCTGCAGGCCGTAGCGGGCGCCGCGTGCGCGCATCGCGTGGACCAGGGTGGTGGTGAGCCGGGTGCCGCTGGCGCCCAGCGGATGGCCGAGCGCGATCGCGCCGCCGTGCACATTGACCTTGGCGAGATCGGCGCCGGTCTCCTGCTGCCAGGCCAGGACGACGCTGGCGAACGCCTCGTTGACCTCGAACAGATCGATGTCGTCGATGGTCAGGCCGGCGCGGCGCAGGACCTTCTCGGTGGCCGGGACCACGCCGGTGAGCATCAGCAGCGGGTCGGAGCCGGTGACGGCGAAGCTGTGCAGCCGGGCCAGCGGGCGCAGGCCGAGGCGGGCGGCCGTCTCGCTGGAGGTGATGAGCACGGCGGAGGCGCCGTCGTTGACGGGGCTGGCGTTGCCCGCCGTGATGTTCCACTCGATCTGCGGGAAGCGCTCGGCGAACGCCGGGTCGTGGTAGGCGGGCTTGAGACCGGCCAGCACCTCCGGACCGGTGTCCGGCCGGACGCTCTCGTCCCGGGTCAGGCCCTCGAGCGGTGCGACCTCGGCGTCGAACAGGCCGGTGTCCCAGGCCGCCGTCGCCTTGCGGTGCGAGGAGACGGCGAAGGCGTCCATCCGCTCGCGGGTGAGGGACCACTTGGCGGCGATCAGCTCGGCGCTGACGCCCTGCGGGACCAGGCCCTCGGGGTAGCGCTCGGCGACACCGGGCCCGAACGGGTCGGCCCCGGGCGGCACGTTGGACCACATCGGGACGCGGCTCATCGACTCCACGCCGCAGGCGACGACCAGGTCGTACGCCCCCGACATGACGCCCTGGGCGGCGAAGTGCACGGCCTGCTGGGAGGAGCCGCACTGGCGGTCCACGGTGGTGGCCGGCACCGACTCCGGGAAGCCGGCCGACAGTACGGCGTAGCGGGTGGTGTTCATGGCCTGCTCGCCGACCTGGTCGACGGTGCCGCCGATCACGTCGTCGATCAGGTCGGGGTCGACCCCGGACCTCTCGACGAGGGTCCGCAGCGTGTGGGCGAGGAGTTCGACGGGGTGGACGTGGGCGAGGGCGCCGTTGGGCTTGCCCTTGCCGATCGGGGTACGTACGGCTTCGACGACGACTGCGTCACGCATGGTGCGGGCCTCCTTGGCCGTCCGGGCGGTGACCGGAGCACCGGCCGTTCCTGCCGGCCGATGCGGTGACCGTGACGATCTGGCGATATATCGATCTGGGCGTTCTGGCGATTACCGATGAGTAGGAAATCTGGACCCACCATAACCGGGTGGGTTGGAAAATCCAACCCTCACCTAGACTTGCCGCCATGGCCGCCTCCAAGGAACCGCGCCCCTGTTCGATCGCCGACACGCTCGCCCTGGTCGGCGAGAAGTACTCCCTGCTTGTGCTGCGCGAGGTGTGCCTCGGCAACGGCCGGTTCGACCAGCTCGCCCGCAACATCGGCGCGCCGCGCGACATCCTGGCCACGCGACTGAAGCGGCTGGTGGAGGCCGGGATCCTGACCAAGCGGCTGTACAGCGAGCGCCCGCAGCGCTTCGAGTACCGGCCCACCGCGGCGGGACTGGAGCTGGAGCCCGTGCTGATGACGCTGATGGACTGGGGCAACCGCCATCTGCGGCCGGACGGCGACCGGCCCATGGTGCTGGAGCACAGCTGCGGCGAGGATCTGGTCCCGGTCGTCACCTGCCGCGCCTGCGGCGAGCCGGTGCGCCACGAGGATCTGACGCCCCGTCCGCAGGCACCCGGGTGGACGGTGAGCGGCCCGACGGCCGCCTGAACCGCGGGCTGTGGCCCGGACTCACCCGTCCACTCCGCCGTCACCCGCCGGACGACGCCGCCTGGGTCGCCGTACCGGGGTTGTTCACCTCGGGACGCTACGCTGCCCCCGGCACGCCCGATCATCAGTCACCGCGCAAGCGGCAGCCCGGTGTGCCCGTCGCCCGTTCCACGACCGGCACTTGGACTCCGCTACCTCATGTCTTGGTTTGAATCCCTCATCCTCGGACTCGTCCAGGGGCTGACCGAGTTCCTCCCCATCTCCTCCAGCGCGCACCTGCGGCTGACCGCCGCCTTCTCGGGCTGGGAGGACCCCGGCGCCGCCTTCACCGCCATCACCCAGATCGGCACGGAGACGGCGGTGCTGATCTACTTCCGCAAGGACATCGGTCGCATCCTGACGGCCTGGACACGGTCGCTGACGGACAAACAGATGCGCCGGGACAACGACGCCCGGATGGGCTGGCTGGTCATCGTCGGCTCCATCCCCATCGGCGTGCTCGGGGTGACGCTCAAGGACCAGATCGAGGGCCCGTTCCGCGATCTGCGGCTCACCGCGGCCATGCTGATCGGCATGGGCATCGTCCTCGGCGTCGCCGACCGGCTGGCGGCGCGGGACGAGAGCGGGGGCCGGCACCGAGCGGCCAAGCGGCGCAAGGAGCTGACCGAACTGACCGTCAGGGACGGTCTGATCTACGGCGTCTGCCAGGCCATGGCGCTCGTCCCGGGTGTCTCCCGCTCGGGCGCCACCATCAGCGGCGGCCTGTTCATGGGCTACCGCCGCGAGGCCGCGGCCCGCTACTCGTTCCTGCTGGCGATCCCGGCGGTGCTCGCCTCCGGCCTGTTCGAGCTGAAGGACGCCGCCGAGGGCGGCCATGTCTCCTGGGGCCCGACCGTGTTCGCCACGGTGATCGCCTTCGGCACGGGGTACCTGGTGATCGCCTGGTTCATGAAATTCATCTCTACGAAGAGCTTCATGCCGTTCGTCTGGTACCGCATCGCGCTGGGCGTTGTGGTGATTGCGCTGGTCAGCGCAGGTGTGCTGAGTCCTCATGCGGGCGAATCCGGGAGCTAGCAGTGCGTGTTCGCGCTGGTTCCTGTCAGCCTAGTTGCGTAGATTTTCGCGCAGTATCTCGCAGGAACGCGTAGCTGGGTGCAGCAATTTGGGGCCTATTTCTCCCACCCTTCTCCCATGGGCGTCGTATTGAATGAGTGGAGCCACCCTCCGGGCCGCTACTTGGGAGGTAGGTCCTGCGGCCCGGAGGGTGGCACCACAAACCAGCGATCGGCGCCGATTCGACCACTGGTCGCTCTGGAAGCGCTGAGCCCGCTGCAGGGGTGGCTCTTCATGTGTGTCTGCCTCTCCTGCTTCCCTGTGCATCGGATGACCCACGGCGCAGGGCTTCGGTTCACCCGAAAGAGCGAACGCGCGTTCGATTCATGGACACTATACGAGGCCCTGCGGCATATGTCAGACCGAAGAGCTGTCGGTGCGGTGCAGCGAGACTCACTCCATGATCGAAAAGTGCCTCAAATCTGCTGCTGACTTATGATCATGATCCGTAAGACGTTGGCCGGGTGCCAGCCGAACTTCCCGAGTGGGTCCCAGCGGCCCGCAGGGCCGTCGGCGACCGCATCCGCGTGAGACGACTCCACCAAAACCTCACCCAGGAGTCCCTCGCCCACACCGCCGGCATCGACCGGTCGACGATCCAGCGCATGGAGGCCGGGCACGAGATGAAGTTGAGCCACCTCCTGCTGGTGGCCCACGCGCTGCGGATTCACGTCACAGACCTCCTGCACGGGTGACTGCACCGCTACGGCCGCGTCCTGACCGGGGACTATTGAAACTCAGTCAACAGCACCTTAATGACCTTGTGAAGTGGGTGCGCACCCCGATCACTGCACGTCAATGCTTTGGCCAGCGATTTATGTGTGCCACACCCGGTCCATCGCGGCGTCGGCCACCTCGCGCCAGGCGGCGTACAGATCCTCGGCCTGCTGGCAGGGCGGTCCGTCGACACCCCGGCAGGTGTCGCACACGTTCAGCGTGTGGTCGACGTACCGCTGCCACGCCTCCTGTGGCGGCGACAGCCTGCTTGCCGCGGCGGCGACCGGGGGTGGCGGGCGTCTTCCCGCGGGCGCCTGGGGGTCTCTACGCTCGTCCACGCTGACGGCTCCCTTGCAGCTGTCGGCCAGCCCCCGGGCCGTGTGCGCGGTCGCGGGGGCACCTGCAATTTCAAGATACCCGCGCGGGATAAGCGGTATAGGTCGTATGGGTCGTCTGATCTCGCGTGTTCGGCTGGTCCCGCCTAGCGTCCGAGATCATGAAATGGGAGCCGGACATTCCGAGGTGGCGGCAGGTGTACGCCGTGATGTCGGAGCGCATCCTCGACGGCACCTACCCGCCCGGCGGCCGGCTCCCCTCCGCGATGGCAGTGTGCGACGAGTTCGGCATCAGCCAGGTCACCGCCAAGCGTGTACTGAAGGAGCTCCGGCAGGCCGGGCTGGCAGAGATGCAGCCGGGTATCGGGACGTTCGTGACCGAGCTCCCCCAGCCGCCGGGCGGGAACTCATAGCGGCTTGTCGGAGGCCGCCGATACGATCGACGGCATGTCTCCCGTCCCGCCTGACCAGGGCCTCGTGCGGCCGTCTGCCGTGGTGGATGCGGAGATCCGTGCCCTGCTGCAGGAGACGGGCGGCTGGCTGTGGGGGCCGACCCGTGAGCGGTACGAGGAGCTGCGGGACGAGTGGGTGCAGGCGGTGCGCGCCGAGGTGACGACCGCGGCGTGACAGCAGTCCGCCCCCGGTCCGGCGCTGTACGGGCGGGGGCGGCTTCAGCACGCAGCCAGCATGGGCTGATAGATGCGGCCAGTCTACGAGCAGGTGGGCCGCACCACGATCAGATGCTCGCGGCCAGGAACGGTCTTGTGCGGCAGCTCGAGGCTGGGCAGCGTGTATCGGCCGCCGCAGGAGCAGACGAACTCCTTCAGTCCGGTCGGCAGGCAGACAACCATCCCGGAGGGGTGGATGACGGGCCGGACGATGGGCTTGAGCTTCATTTCATGAATCATGGCGGCAGCGTGCCACCCACCGCGACAAGATCATTCCGGAGGCGTCCGCCCGGACAGCGTGAGCGCCCCGCTGCTGGGGGGGCAGGGGGCGCTCGGACGGTGGCGGTCGCGCCCGCGGCCTCGGGCCATCGCCTCTGAGCACCGTCCGCGGCCGGCGCGTCAGCAGCAAACCCAGGATGCCAGAAGGCCCGCCACGACGGGGGACTTGCGTGACGGGCCTATGAGCAGTGTGGCACGGGGAGGGCGGCTACAGGCCGATGTCCTCCGATGCGGCGTCGGTCCACTTGTCGGCTTCGCGGATGTACCCCCAGAAGGCGGGGCTGTTCTCGGCGTGGCCGGACTGCTCGCGGATCTTCTCCTCTCGCTTCCCGGCCCGCCGACTGGTGGTGATGAATCCGGCTCGCATGCTGTGGCCGGTGAGGCGGACGGTGAGGCCGGCGCGTTCGGCGTTGCGGGCGATGATCTCGCGGACGGCTTCGGGTGAGAGGGCGTGGTTGCCGAGGCGGCCGTGGACGGTGATGGGCAGGAAGGCGGGGCCGGTGGTGATGCCTGCGGCGGCGCGCCAGGTGAGCCAGGCGCGGACGGTAGGCGGGCATCGAGCCGCCACGGACGTAGCCGGGGAAGAGGACAACGCAGGGCGAATAGCGGTACCTACGGCGTGGCGCAGGACAGCGAGTAGAGCGGGGGGAACGTGTCGGCAGATTGGTCGTACCGTCCGAGCATGAGCACTCCGAAGACCATCTACAGCCAGTCCGAAGCCCGCCGGCTCCGCGCCCACCCCTGCATTCACTGCGGCAAGATGAGTCGCGTCGACCGTAGGCCCTTGAGCGACATGAGTGGCAGCGTCGATCCTGACGTGTCCGTCCTCTGGTACTGCCCGGATGCTCTCTGCGCCGGGCACGACGGCTTCTCGATCGAGAGTCAGTAGGCTGACGCAGCGGCGCCCCGCCCACTTTCCCTGGGCGGGGCGCCGTTCTGTGGTCGGTGTCCTCACTTCTCTCTTTCGAGGTAGCGGTAGATGGTGGTGCGGGCGACGCCGAGTTCGTTGGCGATGTCCTGCACGGTGTGCTTGCGCTTGCCGTCTTCGCCCAGCTCGTCGTACATCTCCTGCGCGAGCTTGATCTGTCGCGGCTTGAGTGCCTGCTTCCTGCCGCCGACCCGACCGCGCGCCCGGGCGGCTTCCAGGCCGTCGCGGGTGCGCTCAACGATGAGAGCTCGCTCGAACTCGGCGATGGCCCCCAGGATCTGAAAGAACATCCGGCCCGCCGGGGTGCTGGTGTCGATGCCCTGGCTCAGGACGACGAGGTTGACGCCCTTCTTGTCCAGCTGCTCAGACAACTCGATGAGGTTCTTCAGGGAGCGGCCGAGACGGTCGAGCTTGGTGATGACGAACTCGTCTCCCTCACGCGCGGCGATGAGGGCCTTGTCGAGTTCGGGCCGGGAGGCGAGCTTGCCGGATGCCTTGTCGACGAAGACGGGGTCGCAGCCGGCTTCCTTGAGAGCGTCCTCCTGTGCGTCTGGGTTCTGGTCGCGCGTGGAGACGCGGCCGTATCCGATTCTCATAGACCTAGCGTAGCGATTCCGAGGCCTTTGTGCGACATAGTTAGGGACACGGGTTTACGTCATTCTCGTGCTGCAGGAACACAGTTGGCCGACCACCTGACGGCAGACGGTCGTTTCTCGACGCCTGCCCCAGAGGGTCGGGCGCTGCTGACAACCCGCCCCGCCTTCGGCAGACTCGCGACCCAAGCAGGCGACGAGAGGGCGGACATGGTGGAGCGAAGGTACGACCAGCTGCAGGCGAGGGCGCTCAACACCCTGGACGACACCTATGCAGAGGAGAACGGGTCTGCCGACCAAGCGGCGCTCCTTGCCCGGGCCCAGGTGCATGCGCTCCTGGCGGTCGGCGCTGCGATCAAGGATCTGGCCGTGGCGATCCGCGAGGGCCGCTGAGCGCGGCAACGGGCCCCACTCCTTGGTGGGAGCGGGGCCCGGATATGGCATGTTATCGAGAGTCCATCACCCCAACTCCGTGAGCCCGCACAGCAGTACGCCCCCACCGCCGAAGCGGTGGGGGCGTCTGTCATGCGGGTTCGTCGTCGGGTGGCGGCCAGCCGGCCGGTTCCAGGAACGGCTGCGGGGACGGGGCGGGGACGGGTGGCGGCTCCTCGCGGCCGAGGCGGACGAGGGATTGGATGTCTGCGGCGGTGTCGTCGCGGCGCGGCGGCCGCTCGCGCGCTTCAGGCATGATGCCTCCTACAGATACTCGCGGCGGTGCGGGTCGAGTCCGGCAGCCAGAGGCAGCGGCAGACCTCCACCGCCACCACCGTCGCTGGGACGGCAGGTGTAGCGCGTAGAGCCGTCCCCGTCGGGGGTGCACTCGTAGGTGGTGCCGCGGTACTCGAACGTCCAGCCCGACGGCGGCGGACCGGCTGGCCCTCGCTCGCCGGCTGGCCCCTGGGGTCCGGCCGGCCCGGGATCGCCCTGGGGTCCCTGCGGTCCGGGCTCTCCCGCTTCGCCGTTTGCTCCCGGCTCGCCGTCGGATCCGGGTGCGCCGGGCGGTCCGGGCTGGCCCGGCTCTCCGTCCTCTCCTGCCTGCCCCGGCTGTCCGGGTGATCCGGATGGGCCTGGGGAGCCCGGCTCGCCGGAGTCTCCTGGCTCGCCCGGATCTCCCGGGTCGCCCTTCGGGCCGCGCACGGACTGGCCGGGCTCGCCGCGGGATCCGGGCGGTCCGGCCACAGGGGACTCACCAAGGCGCTGCACTTGTGCGGCGAGCGCGTCGCGAGCCTGGTTGGCGGTGTGGAGTTCGTGCGTGAGTCCTTGGACGCTGAGCACGATCCACGCGAAGGCGCCCCCAATAACGAGTGCGCCGGTCACGGCGAGGATGTCGCCGCGCCGCCAGCGTCGTTCCTCCTTGCGGAGTTCTGCACGTGTCACGATCACGCCCCCCGCACGAGGAGAATCACCACCGGCAGCAGGATGCCGACGAGTGGCACGATCACGGCGCCGACGAGCCAGCGGCGGGTGGCGACGAGCTTCTCGGCGTCTTTCTCCCGGAGGGTCTCCAGGGTGGTGACGCGGGCGCTGAGGGATTCGTGTCGCAGGTCGTAGATGCGCTGGTCGACCTTCTCGTCAAGGCGGCGCCCGAGCTGCTGTATGTCGTCGCGTAGGTCGACGACCCGATCCTCGAAGCGCCGGACCACCTCGCCGAGGGTCGGCTCGTCCACAGGTGGCTCCGATCAGATGGCCCGCGGCGGCTCGGCGGTGGCCGGTGTCGACGGGCCGGACGGGGTGACCTGGCCGCGGGTGAGCAGCGCGAGGCCGGCGAGGACGACGGCGTTGATGGCGCCGACCTTCTCCGCCGACAGCTCGAGGCCGTAGGCGGCGAGGAGCGCGGCGACGGCGGCGACGAGACCGGTGAACGCGGACGGCGCGATCGGGCGGGTGACGGCGGCCGTGGCCGCGGCGAACACGGCGCTGATGACGGCGACGATCGCACCCGCCTGCTCGGCGGACAGCCCGAACTGGAAGGTGACCAGCAGGGACAGGGCGGCGCTGATCGTGGCGATGAGGAGAGCCGGTTCACGGCCGAAGATCTTCATGAGGGTTCCTGACTCGAGTGGGTTACGCGGTGACCTTGAATCCGTAGCGGTCACCGAGCTGGGTGAGCGACGTCTTGCCGGGGATGCCGTCGGCGTCGCTGCCGCGGTAGCCGAGGTGGCGCTGCCAGGCCGCGTAGGCGGCCACGGTGGTGGTGCCGTAGTGCCCATCGCTGTAGCGCTTGGAGAGAAGGCCCTGGTCGACGAGGGCGGCCTCCACGGTGCGCACGCCCGCATAGGTGACGGGCTGGCCGGACGCCTGCGGATTGGTGCGGGCAGCGGCGATCAGCTGCGAGAGGTCGACCACGGGACGCCGCGGCGTCGGCAGGGGTGCGGGCGTCGGCGTCTTACCTCCGAGCCGGTCCCCGATCCGATCCCGCATCGAGTCCATAGTGAAGCCGCGGGGGTCGACCTTCCCGGGCTGCCACTCCAGGTGCCCGATCACCGACCGCTCGTTCCAGCCGTGCGCGCGGCAGATCGCGGCGGCCACCTTCTCGATGGCCTCCAGCTGGGCGGCGGGCCAGGGGTCTTCGCCGTCGCCGAGGTTCTCGCACTCGAAGCCGTAGAAGTGCCGGTTCCCGTCGACGGTGGCCTGGTTGTCGGCGGGCGGCTTCTTCTCGGCGATGACTGCGGCGAGGACGTCGGGGTCGCCGAGTCCGGCGTGGTTGGTGCGGCCGTAGCCGACGAGATGGACCTTGCCGTCCTTGGCGATGACGCCGGTGCACAGCGGGCCGGGGAGGGTGCTGTGGCCGCGGCGGCACAGGTCGACGGTGTTGGCGGTGCCCTTGGTGACGGTGTGGTGGATCATCACGCCGTGCACGGGTCCCCAGGGGCCCTTCTGGTTGCGGTTGTGCGTCTCCCAGTTGCCGACTTCGACAACCTGCACGCCCTCGTTGTGGAGGGCGGCGAGGAACGCGGACGCGGACAGGGGTGTGGCCATGCGGGCTCCATCGGGGCGCGGGTCGGTCAGAAGACGGTGCGGAGGAAAGTGCACTGGAAGCGCAGGTTGTGCCCGGTTTCGATGACGTAGCTCGCGGTGCGGATGGTGACGACGCCGTTGGTGTCGAGGATGAATCCGCCGTGTGCGAAGCCCGAGTCCCAGCAGGCGTTGACGATGGCGTGGGTGGGCCGCCAGCTCGTCGGGACCGTGGCCGCGACCACGTCGTTGATGTTGCCGTTGGTGGGGGTGAGGTTGGCGCCGGTGCGGGTCATGTAGAAGTCGATGCTGGTGACCCGGCCCTGGCGGACGCCGTTGAAGTAGTTGACGGACCAGCCGGCCGCAGCGGACAGGCCGGTGGTGCCGGTCACCAGGCTCGGCTCCGGCGTCACCCAGGCGGAGCCGTTGTACATCTCGATCCGGTTGGAGTCGAGGAGGTAAGTAACCATGCCCTCCTCGGGTGTGGGGATCGCCGCGCCGCGGGCGGACGCGGACGCGAACCGCATCACACCGCGGGGGATGACGCCGGCGGCCAGGTCGCTGATCGCCTTGGCCATGTCGGGGGCGTCGGTGAGGGAGATGAGGTTGATGCCCTGCCCGTAGGGGTCCTGGGTCGGCATGCCCTCTCCTTTCGTGTGCTCAGTCGGCGAGGGGGCCGAGGGCGATCCAGTTGCCGCTGGAGGACTGGGAGATGACGATCACGTCGTCGACCGCGGGGGCGGCGTAGGTGGCGAGGTGGCGGACTTCCATGTCGCCGTCGACTTCGATGAGGCCGTCGCCGGGGACGGCGGTGACGGTGGCAAGCCGCCAGTCGGAGCCGCGCACGGCCGGCGTCTGCTCCCCCGCCCGCTGCGCCGACCGTTTGAGCGCCGCCTTCAACTCGCGGTTGACGGAGAGGTTCGATCTCACGAGTCCTCCTTCGCCGAGATGGTGGCGAGCGGGAAGTCGCCGCCGATGTCGAGCGGCACGGAGAACGAGGCGATCTGGTGGAGTTCGCGGGTGCCGTCCTCGTGCGTGACGCGGATGACGTCCCCCGGCTCCAGCGCCGGGTTCGGCAGCGAGCTGATGTCGCCGCTGCTGTTCGGTGCCTTCGCCTCGGCGAGCTTCAGCCGGGCGGCCTTCTGGCAGGCGTTCGTCGTGGTCAGCGTGGACGAGCTGTAGAACATGGGCCGGCGCCCATACGGGCCCGACCAGTACGTCGGCGAGTTGGGGTCGTCGTCGACGGCCAGGTACTGCACAGGCGGGATGCCGTCGCTCGTGTTTTCTCCGCGGGCGAGGACGCCGTTGTAGACGCCGTCGCTGCTCATGGCGCGGCTGCCGGAGATGTACACGCCGCCCTCGGTGGCCTCCACCGCCCACACCGGATCCGTCTCGGTCAGCTCCGGCAGCGTGGAGATGACGAAGATGCCGTCGGCGTTGCAGTACACCTCGGCGCCAGCGGCGGCGGCGATCTCCCGGCAGCCCTCCCACGGGTCCGCCTCGACATCGAACCAGCGTGATCCGATGGGTTCGTCGTCGATGAGGGCCTGGATGTCGGCGCCGATGATGGTCCGCCGGATCAGCCCGGTGATCGCCGACACGACGGTGCCGGACGCCTGGTAGCGGGCGGTGAACTTGTCGTCCGCCACCCGCGCCGACAGGTCCTTGCCCTGCAAGGTGACCGGGCCTTCGGTGACGTCGCCGTCGACCGAGTCCAGCCGGAACACCCCCAGCGGCACAAGCTCCTGGCTGCCGTCGCCGTACTCGACACCGCGAGCCACGCGCAGGGTGGCGCCGTAGGTGGCGAGCTGGTCGGCCGGGGTGCGCGGGATGACCGTGGGGTCGGGCACGGTGATGGAGCAGGTGCGGCGGATCGCCTGCGAGCGGTCCACCGTCACGCTGCCGCCCGTGTGCTCGAGGTCGACGACCTCCCCCGTCGTCAAGTACAGCTGCACCTGCGTGACGGGGGTGTGGGACTCGGCGAGCCGGGCCAGGAAGCGGTCGGATACCGGGTACACGGCGTCACCCCCGGCGGTCGAGCAGCAGATCCTCGGCGGTGTCGTACACGTCCAGCAGGTCGCCGGCCGCGGCGAACTCGGTCAGTACGTCCTGCCAGGTGCGGCCCCCGCTGCCGTTGATGCCGGTGGTGACGGGCATGTCCTGCTCCACCAGCGGCAGCTGCCAGGCCCGCCACACCTCTTGGGCGAGCTGGGTGATACGGGATTCGGTGACCTGCCCGACCGACACGTACATGTCGTCGACGCCCATGCCCGGCGCGGCTTGCCACAGCAGGGTGTTGCCGGAGTCGAGCAGCAGGTGCAGGGCTGCGCGTTCCTCGTCGGAGCGGGTCCATATCTCCAGCTCCCCCTCCAGGCCCTGGCGCCTGCCGGAGAGGACGACCTTGTTGCGCCGTCCGCGCACCACGAACGCGGACTGTTCGACAGGCCGCTGCCAGTTCGGCGCCTTCTGCACCAGCACCTTGAGGTTGCGTTGCGGGTTGCCGGGGTCCTTCAGCCAGGCTTCGTTGAGGTCGGCGAGGGTGAGGGTGACGGTGTCCGAGGTGCGCGTGGAGCGGTTGCCGTTGGAGTCGTACTCCTCGATGCGGTACGACACGGGCACGCCCATCGGCGCCTCGTGGTCCTCGATGATGAGGAGGTCGGAGGTGATGGTCTGCCGGTCGATCAGCCCGGACTCGCCGCGCACCAGCGTGCGGGATCCGTCTGGCCCCACCCGGTAGATCGTGATCGTGTTGTCGATGGTGAGTTCGCGGAGGGTGAGCGTGATGTAGCCACGCTCGGAGTCCGCGACCACCGACGTGAGCGGCAGCACCTCCCACAGGGCGACCCGGTCGATATGCAGTACCGCGTTGGTGGTCGACGCGGTGGCCACGATCTCGATCGCTGCCTGCGTCGCCCCCGCCGGAGCGATCTGGTCGGACTGCAGGATGTACCAGGACGAGCCCGGCAGCAGAAACGCCGTGCCGGTGCTGGCGCCCAGGTCGGCGTCCTCGGCGTCGTACCAGCGGACACGGATCGTCGCCGTCGACCAGGTGCCCTCATCCGGGTGGGCGAGCGCCTGCGCCCTCCAGTTCAGGCCCTCCGTCACCGGATACTTGCCGGACTGGATCGTGGACTCGGTAGCCGTCGCCGAGCTGATGGCCAGCGCGTAGTTGCCGTCGAATCCGGAGTCGCCCCACGGGCTGGTGCGGGCGAGCGTCGCCACACCGGAGACGGTCGACCAGGCTGCGATGCCCTGCTCAAAGCTGGCGTCGGCGTAGGGGACGACGCTGCCGGACTGGATGACAGGCGCCGCGGTGATGACGACGGTCTCCAGCCGCAGCACCTGTCCCGCGCTCGCGCCGTCCAGGCCGGCCGCGAGCGTGCACGTGGCGGCGCCCGCCGGTGCGGTCGCCGACACGCGCTGCCGGTAGATGCCGGTCGCGGGCGTCGGCGGCGCCAGGACCGCCCTGGTCGCCTGCACCTGGTTGCCGACGCTGTCGAAGAAGCGGAGTTCGATCCAGGCGGTGGAGGCGACGGTGGGGGGCTGCACGTAGGCGTAGGCCAGATACTCCTGGCCGGGGGTGACCGCGGGCCGGTCCACCGCCTGAATGCTGGCGTTACCGGCGGCGGCCGCCGTCATGCACAGGGTGTGCCCGCCCGCGGTCCAGTTGGTGGCCGACCACGAGAACACCGGCACCTGGCGGGAGACGGTGGCGTTGGCGGCCGCCGCCCAGCCCGAGGTGTCCAACTCGGTGGACTCCGTGTTGAACGGCAGCAGATTGCCCAGCGTGCGGATCGGCAGGCCGAGGTAGACGTTCTCCCAGAAATGGTTCGCGGCCGGGGCGGCCTCGGTGCTGCCCAGCAGCACCTGTGCCTGCGCCGCCCCCGCCGGGGCGACCGCCGCCACCGACACCCGATGCCACGCCGTCGACGAGCCCGTCGTCGACACCGACCAGGAAATGGACACCTCGGTGCCCGCCCCGGTCAGCCAGCGGATACCGATCCGCTCCGACGCCACCCCCGACGCGTCCGCGAACGCGTAGTACAGGGTGCCGGCGGTGACGGGGTAGGAGGAGACGGTGCGGGCCTGCATCTCCCCCGCAGCCACCGACTTGACGACCAGGCAGCCGTCCCCGTTCCGGCCACCCGTCCCCTTCGATAGAGTGCAGTTGAGCTTGGCCGCCCAGCCCGAGATGTTCGGGTCGACCATCTCCGTCGTCGCGGAGAGCAGATTCCCGGGGATCGGCACGGAGACCTCCTCTCAGCCCGCGTTGAGTACCTGGATCAGCTCGCCCTGCGCGGCCTGGACGCGGCCGTCGGCGCGGGTGTCCACATAGGCGTGGAACTCGTGGCCGTCGACGACGAGGAGCAGACGGTCGCCCGGCTGCAGTCCGCCCCCGCTCGTGGCGGCGGCCTGCATGGTGCGCCACTGGGCGTTCGTCAGGACCGCCTCGGGCTTGCCGGTCAGGTTGACAGCCTTGGTGACACCCGGGGGCAGCCAGCCACCCGCGTCGTAGCCGCCCGCCCGGTCATACGCCCGCGGCAGGCTGCCGTACCGCGACAGCGCGTACCGCATCGACGAGTAGATGTTGGCGAGCGGGTCGATGGACACCCCGTACATGAACGGGCCCTTGCGCCGGTACTTCCCGGCGTAGGACCGGAACGTCGGCCCGATGACCTGCATCAGACCCACCGACGGGTGGCCGAGCTGCCAGTTGATGTCCCACTTGTTGACGGCCTTCGGGTTGCCGCCGGACTCCTGCTGCATGCGCCGCAGCGTCCGGTTGGCGTGGCCCGCAGACTGCCCGACCTCCCGCAATGCACGCAGCACCACGGGCCGCCACTGCTCGACGCCCGCGGACGGCGAGTACTTGACGGTCGGGGTGGCCCGCTTGTCGCCCTCCTTGCCGCCGGCCAGGAGCCGCTTCACGGCGCCCCGGGCGAGGTCCTTCATCAGGCCGACGAAGCCGGTGTTGCCGCCGGGAATCTTGCTGATCAGCGGGTTGATGACCGACTTCACTCCGGCCTTGATGGCGCCGCCGAAAGTGTCCTTCAGCCACTTGGCCCCGGCCTTGACCTTGTCCCAGCCCTTGCTGACCAGGTCGCCGATGCCGGAGAAGATGCCGCCGTCGGCGAACCCGAGCACGCTGCGGACGCCCTGCACGCCGCCGCGGCGGGCAGCGGCGTTCATGGCGTGCACGTACTCGGCGCCGACCGCGCGGGTCCACTCGGGCCGCATGATGGCCTCGCCGCCGGAGAGGGCGACGGGGCCGGCGACGGACGGCACGAGGTGCACGTCGCGGCCCGGCGTGTAGCCGGGCATGACACCGCCGGTGGCGAACTTCATCGGCTTGAGGTGCTTGCCACCGAAGGCGTCGGTGACGAGGTTCCACACCTTGCGGATGCCGTTGTTGTAGACGATGTCGACGACGTACTGGACGGGCTTC
Organism: Streptomyces thermocarboxydovorans; assembly: GCF_039524635.1. Taxonomy (NCBI): domain Bacteria; kingdom Bacillati; phylum Actinomycetota; class Actinomycetes; order Kitasatosporales; family Streptomycetaceae; genus Streptomyces; species Streptomyces thermocarboxydovorans. The sequence goes on from NZ_BAAAGU010000009.1 coordinate 36,740, forward strand.
TTCGCGTAGCCGCGGATCTTGGCGAAGGCGTCGCGGATACGGGTGGCAGCCTGAGCGAACGCGTTGACCATCCGGTCGCGCAGGGACCGGCCCCATCCCGGGACGGTGACCGTGAAGAAGTTCTTGATCGGGTTGAGGACGTTCCGCTTGATCCAGTTCCACCGGTCGAGGAATCCTCGGCCCATGGACACGAAGGCGCCGACGATCCGGTCCCGCAGGTAGCGGCCCCATCCGGGGACGGTCTTGGTGAAGAAGTCCCGGATGGGATAGAGGGTCTTGCGCAGGATGTACAGCCACGCCCCGTAGATGTAGAACTGGATCTGCCGCCAGATGATCAGCGTGCGGTCCTTCAGTCCGGTGAAGGCGGCACTGAGCTTGGTGGTCACCCACCCCACCAGGCGGGCTATCACCGAAATGATCTTCGTGACCCAGCCGATCGTGGTGGAGATCGCGCCTGCCAGCTTGCCGATCAGGAACCCGGCGAACTGCAGCAGCGGAGGCAGCAGCCGCGACAGGATCACGACCGCCAGCCTCACACCGAGGATGATCAGCTGAGTGAGCGGCGGCACCAGCGGCAGCAGCGCGATCGCCAGCTGCACACCGGCCTGCACCAACTGCATGATCGACGGCAGGAGCTGGATCAGCACGCCGGCCGCAATCTTCAGCACCATGCCGATCAGCTGCGCGAACAGCGGCATCATCGGCGCGAACGCCTTCACCAGCTGCACCAGCGCCTCGGCGAGCGGCGGCAGGATCTGCGCCAGGCTGTCCGCGAGCAGGCCAACGAAGTCCCCCAAGATGGGGGCGATATCGGCGAGCACCGGTGCGAGCTGCGCCGCCACAGAGGCGATCAGCTCGCCGAGCGGGCCCATGATGCCGAGGACCGCCGTGGCGATCTGCACGAACGCGTCCGCGACCGTCGGCAGGATCGGCATCAGCGCCTCGAGGACCTCCTGCACCAGCTGCACCCCGACCGGGATGAGCGGCGCCAGCCCCTTGACGAGCTGCACGGCAGCATCCGCGAACCCGGTCAGCGACGGCAGCATCTGCAGCAGCGCGGCGCCGAGCATCTCCAGCGCCTGCCCGATGACCGGCAGCAGCGGCTGCATCGCCTCGAACACCGTCTCGACCAGCATGAGGCCGGCGTCGACGAGGGGAAGCAGCACCGGCATCAGCTGGGCGAGGGCCTGAGCGAACACCTCGGCCAGCATCTGCGCGACCTGCGCGAGCAATCCCATCAGCGGCTGCAGCATCGGCTGCAGCGCCTGGAACACGCCGGCGACCAGCCCGGCGATCTGCACCAGGGCAGGCGTCAGCGCCTGGATGACCAGGGTGAGCGGGCCGACCAGCAGGTTCACCAGCTGCGTCGCCACCGCGACGATCGGCTGCAGGGCAGGGGCCAGCGCCGAGATCACCTGGGCGATCAGGGCGGCGATGGGCTGCAGCAGCGGCATCACCGCGGCGACCATCTGCACCAGGGTTTCGCCGACCAGCACGAGGGCGGGGGCGAGCGCGTCGACGATCGGCAGCAGCGCCTGCCCGATGACGGTCGCCAGCTGCGACAGCAGCGGACCGACCGCGGTGGCGAGCTGAGCGATCGGCTGTGCGATCGCCGCCAGCAGCGGAACAGCAGCCTGCACGACCGCCCCGATGATGGGGACGAGCGAGTTGACGATCTGCGCGATCGACGCGAACAGGGCCCGCATCGTGGCCTGCATCTCGTCGGTCGCCAGCACACGGCGCAGCTCGCCGAACACGGCGGCGAGCGATCCGAGGATGGACGCCCCCGCATCGGAGGCGGCCTTCATGACCTGGTTGACCGTGCCGAGAACGTTCGCCAGCAGCGTCCCGAACTGGGAGATCACCTCGAACGCGCTGTTGATGGACTGCTGCAGGCCACCCGATTCGAAGCCCTTGGCGATGCCGTCCGTGAAACTGGTGATGGCGCCGGCCATCTGCTTCGAAAGGGCGTTGAAGGCAGGCTGGGCGGCCACCGCCAGCTGCCCGAACGCCGTGACCAGACGGCCCGGCACCTGCTCGAATGCGCGGAAGTTCTCCGTGGCCCCGGCGAGGATCTGCTCGAGCTGCCCGCTCCGCGCCATCTCGGTGACCGCGTTCGCGGCACTCTTGGCCATGGCGTTCCACACGCCGGCGGTGGCGGTCAGCTGCCGCTGCAGCACCGGGATCGTGGCCCGGCCCAGCGTGGTGACCGTGTCGTCCAGGCCCCGGAATAGCTCGTTCTGCACGCTCAGCTTGAGGTTGTCCCACGCCGGCGCCAGCCCCTGCACCGCGCGCACAAAGCTCTGTGCGTTGGGGGCGAGTTCGGCCATCGCCTCGCCGAACTGGCTGGTCTGCGCCGCGGCGGCAGCCTGCGCGTCCGCCACCGCGGCAGCGGCCTCCGCCACAGCCCGCTCGGCGTCCTCGACCTGCCGGGCGCCGTCACGGCGGGCCTTGGCGACATCGGCCTGCGCCTCGGCCAGGGCCTCCTGCGCGTCGGCGACATCCCGGGCGGTCTCCACACCGGTACGGCGGGCCTCCTCCTGCGCGCGGGCCAGTGCCCGCTCACGGTCGGCGACCGTCTCGTTCGCCGACTTGATGCGCTCGCGGGCGCGCAGCATCTGCTGCGAGCCCTCCACGCCGGCTTTGTTGGCCTTCGCCGTGTCGGTCTCGAGCCGCTTGGTCTCCTCGCGCTGCTCCTTCAGGTTGAGCTTGGCCCGCTCGTGCGCGATCCGCAGACGCTCCAGCTGCTCGAACGTCGTACCCGGCGTCACCTGCGCGGCGCGCAGTTCACGCTCGGCCTGCTTCAGGCGCAGGACGGCCTCACGCTCGTCGAGGCGCCCCTCGGCGAGCCGCTGGTTCATGTCCTGCAGGGCACGCGTCGCCTCCTGGCGGGCGTCCGTCAGCGAGGCCTGCGCCTCACGGGCATCCCGCTGGGCGTCCCGCAGGTCCCGCTCGGCATCCCGCACAGCCCGCTGGGCGTCCCGCTGCCTGCGCGCCGAGTCATCCACGACCCGCGCCAGGTTCTCCTCGGCGTCCGCGACGGCCTTCTGGGCGTCCCGGATCCGCTCGGCGGCCTGCACCCGCGCGTCCGCCAGGTTGCGCTGGGCGTTGGCCAGGCCGCGCTGCGCCGACTCCACCGCGCGGGTGGCGTTGGCCGCCGCCTGGGCGTCGGACTTCATCGCCTTCGTGTCGAACGCGGCCTTCAGCGCCTCGCCGACACCGGACAGGCCGATCTTCAGTGCGCCCGCGGCCGCGCCCGCGGTGGCCAGAGCAGGGGCGAGCGCCGCCGCGCCCGCGGCAGCGGAAGCCAGGTTGGCGCCGATCGCCACACCGGCCAGGGCGCCGATGCCGCGCATGCCCGCACCGAACGCCTTAGAGAAAGCGCCCGCCCCGGCCTTGCCCGCGCTGGATGCGCGGGAGGTCACGGAGCGGGACCAGTCCCCCTCGAACTCCGGCCGGATGGAGACATAGCCCCGGCCGACGAGCACACCGCCAGCAGCCACCGCGCACCCCCATCACTGGTTCGCGGCGGGCCTCCCGAACACGGCCGCCAGCTGCTTGGCCCCGGAGCCGTGACGGCCACCGAAGCGGATGACGTTGCTCTTCTTCGCGGGCTCCACACCCGGCCGCGGGATCGGGTCCGGTGGTTTGAGCCGGCCCGTCTTCTTCGGGTCGCCGTGCAGCTTCAGCTGCAGGAAAGAGTTCTCGCGGACGGCGTCCACGACGCTCGCCAGCAGCTGCGGCACCAGCGTCCACGCGTCCTCTTCGGGCGTGGACTTGCGCACCGCCCGCGCGGTCGCGGAGTCGGTGGGCAGGTGCTTGAGGAAGACGCGCAGCTCACGCCACGACATCTGTCCGCGGTACAGCTCCAGCAGCGACCGGCCGGGCCAGTAGTGGGCGATGTCCCACTCGACAGCCTCCGCGTATTCCTCTAGGAAGCGGCGGAGGCCGGCGATTCCCCCGGCTCCACGCCGGAGCGCTTCTGCCACTCCAGCGCGATCAGTTCCAGGTCACCGAACGTGAACCCGGCCTTGTACATCTCCTGCACCTTGTCGCGGCCCAGGAGCTCCTTGAGGATCTCGACGGTGTTGTCGAGGTCGCCGACGCGTTCCTGCAGCTCGAACGGGAGCGCCTTGATCGGCGGCAGGGTGAATTCGACGTCGAACAGGTTGAAGGTGGTGGGCTTCGGCAGGGCGTCGCGGCGTGCCTTGGCGAGCGCGTTGAGGTCGACGACTTCGGTGCCGGTGGTCTTGCTGGTCATGCTGCTCTCCTTGCGGGTGGTAGCGGGTTGGGGCCCGGCAGGCGCGACCCGCATGGCACGCCTGCCGGGAGATTCGGTCAGGACTCGGGCGCCCACGCCGGGTCGTTGGACAGCCACACGGCGATCTCCGGTGCGGTGTCGGCGTAGGCCGACACCGTCATCGGCAGCGCCACCGCACCCGAGCGGGCCAGGGTGATCGAGTCGCGGTTGGTGACCTCGCCGCGGGCGATGATCAGCCGGTTCTTGATGTCGCCGTCGGCCCACTCCAGGCCGATGGCGCGCTCGTCCGGCGTCGGTGCCGCGGGGATCGCCAGCTTGTTCACGCCGGTGGTCACCTCGGTCATCGACGACGACGGGAAGTACAGGGTCACCGTCGATGTCTTCAGCTCGATCGCGGTGAACCCGAGCGTCATGTCGACACCGGTCAGCACCTTGCGGACCGGGGAGAGGGACTGCCAGGCGTTGATGTCCTCGGTCTCCGTCGAGTAGCTCATCTCGACGCCGTCGTCGGACAGGTAGCCCAGATCCACCCACCCGGCAGGCCAGGCGGTGTCCAGGTCGGTCGGGGCGGTCGTGCCCTTGGGGGCGATGTAGATGGAGCCGCCAAGGCCCACACGCACGTTGTCGGCGTCGTTCGCCATCGGGTTGCCTCCAGGCATAGCGAGGACCCGCACGGCCAGACGCCGCCGGGTGAAATGGGCAGAAACGGGATGCGGGTTGGGTACAGCTACGCGGGGCGGACCACCATGCTCATCACGAGCACGTAGCGGGGGATGTTGGTGACCGGGTCGGGCAGCCAGATCAGGCTGGTCTCCTCCACCCCGTAGATGCGGGCTCCGGGCCGGACCGTGCCCTGCGCGGCGATCAGATGCGCCGACACGAGAGCGGCAAGGTCTCGGGCCTCGCCCTTGCTGGCGGCCAGGACGTCGATGTCCAGGCCGCGGGTCGCGGTGACGGTCTTGATGCCGGTTCCCCCGCTGGGTCCGAGGCTGACGGCCACCACCGGAAGGTGCTGCGCCAGGTTCTCCGGCCATTCACTGCCGACCGTCACCTCGTCGTCGAGCGCCTCCGCCAGGAGTTCGAGGGCAACCTGCTCGACGTCCGGCATCGGTACGACAGGCAGGGTCATCGCCGCTTGCGGCCCGTCTCGGCAACGGCGGGCGCCGGGCGCTCGGCGACCGGGGCGGAATGCGCCGGGGGCTGCTGCGGCGCTGGTGCGGGCGCCGGCTCTTCGACCGGGGCCTGGACGACCGCGGCGACCACCCCGTCCTTGCGGAGCGCCTTCAGCAGCACCTCGTCCACATCGATCTCGTCGCCCGGCTTGTGGTCGCCGTACCAGCTCGACAGCTTGATCCGGGGCATGTGTCAGCTCCTCATCGCTTCCAGCGTGCGGCCCAGGACCCGCCACTTCGGTGAATGGCCCTCCTGGGGGCGCTCCTGCGAGGTGTACGGGCGGCCGGTGCCGAACTCGACCTGCACCGCATAGGCGACGTTCGCGGCGATCTCGCCGCGCCAGCCGAAGCTGTTGCGGACGACCGTCGCCTCCAGAGACCGCTTGTAGTCCTGGGAGCGGATCTCGTTGCCCCACGTCGGGCCGCTGTAGGTCGGGGCCAGCGCTTCAGCGATGGCCTTGCCCCGGTTGGCCAGCGACAGCATGTAGGCGGCCATCTGCTGGCTGGAGGCGATCTGCCGGAAGACGCTGCGGTCGAACGTGACACGGGTGCGGGCCATCAGTCGACCTCCTTCAGCCGGGCTTCGACGTGGTGGACGCCGGGACCGAACGGGTCGGGCCAGCGGCCCACCTTGCCGTCGACCTCGAGCGTCATGCCGTCGAACTCGATGCGGTCGGTTTCCAGCAAATCCAGGTCGACGCCCTCGGCGGTCTGCAGGTTCCACGTCGTGGTGGTGGTCTGCCGGTCCGCAGTGTCCTCTTCGGACCGGACCGGGACACCGGCCGGCTGGATGTTCACGCCGGTCACCGTGGTCCGTGCCGCGTTGGCCCAGTCACGCTTTGCGTTGTTGTAGCGGTCGGTGACGAGCGGGGCGCGCACCCGCACGAACGACTGGTGGAACATCAGGCTCACGGGGCATCCCCCTGGTTGAGCCGGTAGCGTTCCACGACCGTCGTCCACTGGGCGGTGACCCCGATCGACGCCTGCGCGCCGAACGCGACGGACTGGCCGCCCACCGTCATCGAGGTCAGGCCGGGCCGCACCGTGTACTGGGCGCGCGCCTGGTCCAGGACGACCTCGCTGATGTCCTCCGGCACCGGCTCGTAGCCGTGGCTCCACACGATCTCGATGCAGCGCAGCCGGCAGGGCCAGCAGCCGCCGACCCTGCGCAGGAAACCGTCCGCGGACCACTCGTAGTCGGTGCGGTAGGTCAGCGCCTCGCCGTCCAGTTCGACAGACGTCACAGCCGTGACCGGGGCGGCGGGCAGCGGAAGCGCCTCCATGCCGTTGCCGTCCAGCACGGTCGTGTCGTCGGCCACGAACGAAACCGGGTGGCGGACGGCGCCCCGGAAGCGGCTGGAGGCCGCGGCCAGGGCCTGGAGAAGCTTCGGGTCGGTGTCAGGTACGCCCAGCCACGCCGCCAGGTCTCCCGGGCCGGCGAGGTAGTCAGTCGTCGCCACCGTTCGTACCGCCGTCCTTGTTGGCCGCGGCACGGCTCTTGTTCCGGGGGGTCCTGGCCTTCGCCGGTGCCTTCTGCGGCTCGGTGTCGGTCTGGGGCTCCGTCGTCTCGGCCGACGCTTCCGGGGCGCTCTTCTCGGGCTCCGGCTCCTTGAGGACGCCGAGCCTGCGGGCGTCGTCCTCGTTGAGCTTCATGGTGGTCACGGCCCCGGAGGGCATGGTCACCTCGTACTTCTTCAGCGGTCCGCCCACGGCGGCCACCTCCATTCGTTCATCGACGGGAGTGGAGTCCGGGGCCGCACCGCATACGGCGTGATCGGCGCCGCACATGGGGCATCGGCCCCGGACTGTCCGTGAGTTGACCAGCACTACGAGGCCAGCTGTCCCGACGCTCGCATCGCTGTCAGCAGCGCGTTGAGCTTGGTGCGCAGTGCGTTGACGTCGTCGAGAAGAGCGTCGTACTCCGCCTTCGTCGGAGTCGACCCCTCAGCCGGCTCCGCCGTGGCGGCAGCCGCGTTGGGCACGGCCGCCGTCTGCTTGCCCTCGCGGGCTGCTCCCGCTCCCGGGTTCAGGTACGCCATGTCGGGCCTCCGATCAGGCGGTCAGGTCGATCTCGACGAACGCGTTCGGCTGGATGACACCGAAGGCGGCCCGCATCTCGGCGAGGATCGCGACCATGTTGCGGATGAAGAAGTTGGCGTGGCTGTCGGACACGGTGATCGATGCCTGCTCGCGGTCCCACAGCACCGCCTTGGAGAAGTCGCCGACGTAGCCGGTGCCCGCGGGGACGGCCTCGGTCTCGATGACCGGCAGACCCCACAGCGACGCCGCCGTACCCAGGCCCTGCGGGCCGCCGAAGTAGTAGCGGCCCTCGTTGTCCTGCAGGAGATCGATGGTCTCCAGGTCGGCCGGGTTCAGCAGGTACGCGTTCGGCACCGCGCGCCCGTTCAGCCGCACCTTGGTGCGGGCCTTGCGGGTGGTGGTGAGCAGGTCGGTGTCGAAGGACTGCGACTGCACGCCCGAGACGTTCGACAGGCCCTCCAGGTTCTCCCCGGTGCCGTCACCGGAGATCATCTGATCTTCGAGCTCCTCCTCCAGGCCGTACCGGAGGAAGGCGTCGATCAGGCTGCGCACCTGGGAGGCGTCGGACAGGGCCCGCTTGGTGATCGGGATCCAGTGGGCGATCGTCCGCACCGGGGTGGTGACCTTCGCCCAGGCCAGCGCGCTCTCCGGCTTCACGCCGTTCGCGGTGGTCATGTTCTCCGGGTCCGCGGTGGTCGTGGACTCCGGGACCGCAGCAGCGTTGTTCGTCTGCGACGTCTGCCGCACGTACTCGATGGTGTCCGACGTGGTCGTCAGAGTGGTCACCACGTCCCGCAGCCGCAGAGGACGCTGGAACGCGGTCGCGCCGACCTGCAGGCCGCGCATGTCGTTGGTGACGAACGCGCCGCCGGAGGTGTCGGAGGAGCCCGTCACGAGCGTCTTGTAGCCGACCGGCCGCGACTGCACGCGGTGGTCCTTGCCGAACACGCCGTTCGGGGCGGTCGCCAGCAGGCCCTGGTACTCGGCCGACTTGACGAACGACTCACCCAGCGAGGCCTTCCCGTCCGGCACGATCAGCCCGGAAGGAGTGCGGCGCTCGCCGGCCGACTTCTCCTCCAGCTCTACGCCCTCGCCCAGGTCGGCGAGGGCCTGCTTCATCGTGGCGGTCGCCTTGGCCTTCTCCAGGCCCTCCTTGGCGGCCTTCGCCTGGTTCATGTGATCGGTGACCTGGCTGCGCTCGGCGTCGGTGAAGTCGCGGGCCTCTTCCTCGGCCTTCACCGCGATGGCCTGCGCCTGCGCCAGGTGGTGCTTGAGCTGGTCCTTCAGCTCCTGGATCTTGTCCACGTCTCTCCTCAATCCGTGAGCGTGTCAGCCTCGGCCGCCAGGGCGGCGAGGTCGGTGTGCAGACGGAGCGAGGCGGGGCTCGGCCCGGCGGGCTGCGCCTTGGCCTCAGGGGCTTCCTGGGGCGAGGCGTCAGCGGGCGGGGCAGGCGTGGCCTTCTCAGCGTCCTGCGATTCGTCGGCGCTGGAAGGAAGCGAGTCCAGCAGCTCGGTAGCCAGGCGCGCGATGTCACGCACCCGCTGCTCGTTCTTCGCCGACAGCGTCCTGCCGGCCTTCAGGCCCTCCAGGGCCTCCTGAACCTTGGCCAGGTCCGGGAACGTCTCTGCGGCCTGCCGGCTCTTCACATCGATCAGCTCGGTGGCCTGGTTGGCTCCGATCAGGGTCGGGCCCACCTCGTACAGCTTCAGCTTGCGCAGCTCGTAGTAGCCGTCGCCGTCCTTCTCGTCCACCCACGAGCCCTCTTCGACGTCGTAGGCGAACGAGAACTGGGTGACACGGCGGCCCTTGAGGAGCTTGTACACCTGGGCGGCCTTCGTGCCGGGCTCGGTGTCGATGCGGGCCTTCACCCACAGCCCCTCGGGCCGCTCCTCCGCCTCGAGCACCTCACCGATGTGGTACTCGGGGTCGTGGGACATGTGCGACCACAGCACCGGGATGGGGTCGCCGCGGCCCTTCCACTCGGCCAGGGTCGCCTCGAACGCACCGGGGACGATCTTGTCGCCGACGCTGTCGACGTTGTAGGCAGCAACGATGGCTTCGAACACGCCCTCGTCGGTGCCCTCGTGGGTGCCCGCGGCCTTGATCCGCACCGGGCAGCTCTTGATCCGCATGGTCACTCCGAATTCGAGTACGTCAGCAGGCAGCGGCAGTTCGCCGTCTCGGCCGCGTCACCTTGTCCATCACCGGGCCAGCGCAGCCCGTTGGAGAACGCCCCGCCCAGCGGGACCTTCTCCCCGTTCATCGCGGCGTGCTGCGAGCGGGGATTCGCGCTCGTGGTCACCCACTGCTTGAACCCCACACCCGACGCCTCCGCCGCGTCGTGCCCGCCGAAAGAACGGGCTTCGGTGGCGGCCGTCTCCGACCGGGTCAGAGCCGACGCCACCCAACTCGCCGCAGCCAGCGCCAGACCGGCCGCCAGGCCGCCCTCCTCCACCGGAGGCGGTGCCGCAGCGGCCTCCACGACGGCCGTCTCGCCCGCCCCGTCGTGGAGCTCCGCATGATGCAGAGCCGCCGCCGCCAGCCAGGCGTCCATCACCTCGGCCGACCAGCCCTCGGCACGCGGGTTGAACTCCTCCAGCACATCCCACGCGCCCAGCTGCGCCATCCGCACCATGTGCCGCTCGATCAGCGCCTGCAGCTGCGCCACCCGCACATCCCGATCCCGCGCCCACCACTCGGGCACACCGTCGGGGTCCTCGGGCGGCCCGGCCAGCAGATCATCCGCGTGCCGCTGGGTCAGCGCCTGCAGCTCGGCCGCGAACCGCCGCCGTTCAGCGTCCGCGTCATCCAGTCCTTCGGGCCGCCCCGCCTTCACCAGGACCAGGCGGCCCTGCGCTTTTGGGACAGCCCCCGGGGCCAGTTCGCCGGCGGTGTCCGTCGGCGACGCCAGCCCGCCCACCAGAACATTCAGCGGCGTGATCAGGTCGTTGCCGCCGTCGATCTGCGGCAGATTCATCCGAGCCCGCGCCTCGTTCCGCGTCAGCCACGGCGCGCCGACCGCCGTCTGCAGCTGCTGCGCCTGCTCCTCAAAGCTCCCCCGCAGCTTCTCCTGCAGGTTGAACTCGACGTACACGCCGTCGGAGTCCGGCAGATCCGGGATCAGCTGAAGACCGATCTCCTCCTGGATCATCTGCAGCCACGGCCCCAGCGTGTCCTGGTACAACTGCTGATGCTGCTCCTTGATGTTGGAGAACGTCGCATGGTCGAGGATCCCGACCATCGGCAGCGGAATGTGATACGCCGCCGCGACCTCCTCCCGCGTCAGCTTGCGGGCCTCGATGTACTGAGCCTTCGCCGGATCGATCGCCAGCTGCTCGTACTCCATGCCGTCCTCGAGGATCGGCGTCCCGCCGCCCCGGGTGTACGAGCGCCACCCCTCCTTGAACCGGTTCCGAGCCACCGGATCCCACTTCGGAGCGTCCGCCGGCCGCTTCAGCACACCCGACAACCGGCCCCCGTTGCGCCACATCTGCTCGCGCGCCCGGTTCGCCTCGAACTCCTCCGCCAGAAGACTCCGTAGCGAGTCGATCGGCGACGAACCCGTGCGCAGATCCACCGGGTCATAGCCGTGAAAATGCACCACCTGATCCGGGCGCAGCCTCAAATCACCCCGCGAACCATGGACGACGAACTCCTCCGGCTCCAGCCAGTTGTCGCCCTCGATCGTCATCCGGGTCGGCGGCACCGGGATCACCCCGACCACCCCGCCACGGTCCATACGGACCTTCACCCAGTACGCCGTGTCGTAGATCGCAATGTCCGACACCAGCCGCTCGATCAGCCGGTACCGGGTCAGCCGAGCCCCCGGCGCGGCCAGGATCCGCGGCAGCGGGTGATCCGTCAGCCGCTCCCGGTCCGTGTCCGACACCCTGCGATAGGCGTGCAGCCCCAACTGGGCGATATTGCGGGCCAGGAAACTCACCACAGTGCGGATCTGCGGCTGAACCCGATACAGGTGCGCGTACTCGCGGTACACACCGTCCGCGAGCTGCACCCACGCGGCCGGAGCCGTCATCGGAGCAACCGACACCGCCGACAGGCGGCCCTGGGAGACGACGAACGCCACGTCAGCCTCCCGTCGCCTGGATGAACTCCACACGGGACCGCTCCACGATGACCTCACCGTCCATCGGCGTGTCCGCGGCCCCGTGCTGCATCAGCGTCACGTCCCGCAGCACCAGCAGCGGACCCCGCTTCGCCCACAGCACCCCCGCGAACGCCTTGTCCGCGAGATTCACCACCACCCGCCTGCGCACCACAGTCCTGCGCCACGGAAACCAGCCCCACACGACGGCCACCCCCTCACACGACCTCCAGGCCGCCGTCCTCGTAGGCACTCCGCACCGGCTGCTCACGCGTCATCGCCTCAGACAACGCGGTGATCAGAGCCGCCACGGCGTCGATCTTGTCTCCGGCCTTGTCCTTCGCCGGCTTCACATTCCCCGCCGGGTCCATCGCCACAGCGAAGTTGTCCACCTGCCAGCGCACACACGCATTCCCGCCGTGCCGCAGCAGCGGCCGCTCCGCCGTGCCCGCCAGCAGCAGACGCTGCAACTCCTTCGTCGGCGGCGACATCGTCGCGAAACCCTGCCGCACCTTCACCATCGGAGCACCCAGCTCCATCAGGTCGTTCGTCAGCTGCGACGCATTCCACGGGTCGTAGCCCAGCGACCGCACATCGAACGCGTCCATGTCCCGCTCGATCTGCGCCTTGATGAAGTCGTAATCGACCACATTGCCCGGAGTCAGATGCAGCAGGCCCTGACGCACCCACACCGACGCCTCACCGGCCGTGCGCTTGTCCAGGTCCTTCAGCCGCTCCTCCGGCGTCCACACCCGCCACACCGCATCGAACCCGCCGCGCTCGTCATCGGGGAACAGCCAGCACAGCGACGTCAGGTCCGACGTCGCCGACAGGTCCAGCCCGCCATACGCCTCACGGCCGGCCAGCCGCTGCTCGTCCACCATCGACGCGTTGCGGTCCCAGTCCTCCAGCTGCAGGTACTTCGTCTCCTGCTTCGTCCGCAGGCCCAGATGCAGCCGCAGGAACTTCGCCAGGTCCGCAGGAGACTGCCTCGCCTCCGCCGCCGCACCGCGCAGATACGCCGCCGACGGAGACACCCCATAGCCAGGGTTCGCGGCCCGCCACGTGTCCTCCGAGAACGGGTCCGCGTCCGGGTCCGCACCCCACACCACACCGTAGGTGTCCGGGTCCGTCAGCGCGCCCCGCGCCAGCTGCTCCACATAGCCGCGCTTGCGGTCGTAGATCGAGCCCTGACGCGAGTCGTCCGCCGTCGTGATCGTCACCACCAGCGGCTGGCGGCGCGAACCCGTGCCCGTCTCGACCGTCTCCACCAGGTCCGGCGTCTTGTGCACGTGCAGCTCATCAATGATCGCCCCGTGCACGTTCGCGCCGTGCATCGCCTCCGCGATGCTCGACACCACCGTGAAGTAGCTACCCGACGCCGGATGCGTGATCTTCTTCGTGAACGCCTTGACGTTGCCCTTCAACGCCGGCGCCCGCTCCGCGATCTGCCGGATCGGGTCGAACGTGAACCGCGCCTGCCGCTCATTCGTCGCCACCGCGTACACCTGCGCGCCCGCCTCGCCGTCCCCCGCCATCAGATAGACGGCGATACCGCCCGACAAGGTCGTCTTGCCGTTACGGCGCGGAACCTCCACGTACAGCTTGCGCACGATCCGCACATAGCCCTCGGCCTCGTCGTCCCAGCGGACGTAACCGAACACCGGAGCCAGGATGTACGCCACCTGCCACGGATCCGGATCCAGCGGCTTACCCGCCCACTTGCCCTGCGTGTGCCTCAGCAGATGGAACGCCCGCAGCACCCGGTCCACACGCTCCGGGTCGAACACCGCGCCCGGAGCCTCCCGCGGCGACGGCGTCTGAAACCGCGGCGGGCAGTCCGGCAACGGGATGCCCCGCTCCTCCATGTACCAGGCCACCTCGGGACTGATGCCCGACTCAGCCGCTGCCGGCGAAGGGGTTCGCTTCCTCGCCATCGTCGCCCCCGCTTCGCGCCAGGGCCTGCTCGGTCGACGGCGTCAGACCGAAATGAGCCGCCCAGCTCCGCATCTCCCGGCCGGCGTTCCGCGCGATCGCCACACACGGGTGCGCGAGCTTGCCCTGCCGTGCGTTGATGACCAGACCTTCCTCCTGAACCACCCGGGTCGCCGCGACGAACGTCGCCCACGCCTCGCAGTACGCGGCCAGAGCAGCCCGGTCCTGCTCCTTCACCAGGTCCAGACGCGACAGCTCCGGGATCACCCGGCGCCACTCCGCCTTCGCCTCCGCGCTCAGCCACGTCGGCGGCTTCGGCGGCACCCGCTTGAACGCCGGCCCCGGCTCCACCTTGCGCCCGCCCGAGTCCCGGCCCGGGGCACGGCCGGTGATCAGCTTGAGGGCGGCCGGCGCCGCAGCCTTGGCCATGGCAGACCCCCTATCAGCGATGTGAGCACGCGTCTCCCTGACTGGCCGCGGCGGTCCCCCGGCGATCACCGCCAGCGATTTCGACTCCCCCTCCCCCGTCGCCGAGCCGACTCGTGATGGCCGGCCTCGCCCGGGGAGGATCAGGTGCGGGATCGGGCGCGCCTGGCACCCTCGATGGCCTCTTGCCTGCTCTTGCCCTCATGGCATGAGGCATGCACCACGCCCAGGTTGTCGAGGTCGCGAGGTGCACCGCCCCGACTGATGGGCACCTTGTGCTCCAGCTCCTCGGCGCCCTCGCCGCCGCAGATGTAGCAGCAGCCGTTGTCCCTGACCATGACCTGCCGCTTGAGTGCGCGCATGGTTCCGCTGCTCATCCCGTACCGCTCTTGAGGCGAGGGCCGGCCGGCCCAGGGCTGAGGCTGATGGTCATCGCATCGACCACGCTTGGTGGCCAGGGCATGGCACCCTACTGCACCGCACCGGGTGGGTGGCGCTACTGGCATGCGGGCCTCCCCTCATGCGCTAGCGTTCCCTCCTCGAGGAACCAGGGGGGTTCCAGAAGAGGGGGGTGTTCTCGTGGCGAGTGGGTGTCGTGACTGCACGACGTGCACCAAGCCGGGTATGGCGAGGATGGGGCAGGACTGGACTGTGGGCTTCCTGCATCTGTGCACGGCCGGCATCAGCCTGATGGTGAAGCGCGGCTTTGCCAGGCATTGCCCGCAGTGCAGGCACTACCTGTCCAACCACCAGCGCCGCAGGGATGGGTCGTTCCAGGACTAGACGTGGATGACGTTGATCGTCAGCTCGGCGTTGTCGACGTTGAAGGCGAGCGGGTTGCCGTAGTCGTTGGGTGAGAACGGCCCGAAGACCTGGGTCTCGCCTGCAGGGATGGCCTCGCTGCGCACGGGCGCGGTGAGGCCGTCGACGGAGACGGCGGTCTGGAAAGTGATGGTGCGCTCGCTCTCGCCGGTGTTGTTGACGATGAGGATGACGCGGCCGTCGTTGGCGCAGCTGTTGCCGTTGGCGACGTCGCCGGCGGTGGCCGCGGGGAGTACCGTCCCGGAGCGGCTCGCCTGGATGGCGGAGATGGCGGTGCGGGGCATGGTGGTCTCCCTACGCGGGGGCGATGGTGATCTGCGGCTGGGTGACGACGAGCTTGCGCCCGTACTTGGCGAGTACGGCTTCGATCTCGGCGCGGCAGGCTTCGTCTTGCTGGCGTTGTTCTTCGGCGAGGAGCCGGCGGGCTTCGGCGAGTTGCTGTTCGCGGTGGGCCTGGCAGGTTTCGAGGTGCGCGTCGAGGTCGGTGACGGCGTCGGTGCAGTGCGGGCAGCCGTAGAGGCCGTGCTGGTCAGGCGTTGGCGATGGTGGTGACGGTGCCACTGGATCCCCTCCATTTGAGTGCGCCGCCTTCGGCGTAGAGGATTCCTCCGCCAGTGGGGTTGGTTGTGGGGGCGGTGGTGGCGTTCTTCATGCTGATCACGGCGCCTGCGCTGCCGCCGAGGTCGGACGAGGTGGACCCCAACTGAAGCGAGTTGGTGTAGAAGGACACGGCGCGGTGGACGATGGCGCCCGAGGCGCCAACCTCGAAGGTCGCGGTCCCCGCGCTGGTCTTGGTCTGGAACAGGGCGGAGGTCGTCGAGGCCGCCCCGGTGACGACCAGACCCACGGTCGTGGTGTCGGGCTGTTTCACCTCGAGGGAGGCTTCTGGCACTTCGCCGATGCTCATACCGACCCCTGCCCGGCCGGAGCCTTTGACGACGAAGTCGTCGCGGCCGTTGTTGCGGGCGAGGATGAGGTTGCCGGTGGTGGCGCCGTCGGTGGCGAGGATGACAATGCCCTGCGCTGCCGTGCCGCCGATGTCGTTGCGCTGGAGGTCGATCGACAGGGCCGCTGCTGAGGCGTCCGAGTTGGTTTCGGGCCCCGGGTTCTTGTGGGTGATCTTCAGGGTGCCGCGGGCGGTCTCGTGCCCGGTCAGGTACATCGCCGAGTCCGACGGCTTGTCGCTGATGACGTTGAGGGCGACACCCGACGAGCCGGACGTGGCGGCCTGGTAGATGGTGACCGCGTGCTCCGTCGTCGACGTGGTCTTCGCGAAGAGGACCCGCTCACCGAGGTCGGCGAAGATCCCACCCGATAGGGTGCCGCCCTCGAGCGGCAGGAAGGTCGCGTCGGCGTAGGCGCGGTCCCCGTGCGGGTCGGCCGCCTCCACGTGCGCTTCGACCTTCGCGGTGGCGTCGAGGGCGGCTGCGTCGATCGCCGCCGCCTGGGCGTCCGCAGCAGCCTGCACGGCCGCGTCCAGCACCGCCGCAGCGGAGCCGGCCGGGTCCGCACCCACCATCTCCGCGGTGAGCGTGACCCCGCCGGTCTGACCGTTCACGGAGGAGACGAGCCCGGCGGACACGGCCACGACACGCGACTGCACACCCTGCACACTGATCTTGTCGGCGGGGCGTTCGCCGATGACTCGGATCCTCACCGGGTCACCTCCGGCGAAACAATCGCCCGCCCGTTAAGCAGCCGGACGACGGTGGAGCCGTTGACGACCTCAAGATCCCACCTGCCGTTGCGGGTCAGGGTCTCGGTGACCGAGGCGGGCACCTGGATGCGGATCTCCCCGCCGTCCACCGTCAGATACGGCGTCAGATCCAGCAGCAGATCACCGCGCTCAGACGCCTCGGAGCGGATCTGCGAGCGCGCCGTCCACCCGTCCCACGTGAACTCCGGATCGTCGTCGACGACGATCCGGAGCAGAAAGGTGGCGCCCTGCTCGATGTACAGGTCCCAGTCTCCGGCCGCCAATTCCGCCACCTCCGGGAGTGCGGGCGCGCCCGCGTGCGCGGTGAGCGTCGCGGAGGCGGTGAGCGAAGCGGACAGGTACGCGGTCAGGCGCAGCACCCCGGACAGGGCCGTCTCGCCGGTGAGGGAGCCTGTGGCGTTCGCGACCAGCGCCGGGGTTCCGGCATCGAGGGCGGCGGCCGCGGAGAGCGTGGCCGACGCGGTGACCACCCCGGCGTCCGACAACGTATTGAAGAAGTCGAACTCGGCTGTATCGGGGTCGCCGCCGTCGCGGTGGGCGCTCATGTCGAGCGCGCACATCTCCGCATCGGTGACGATCCATCCCGGCGTGGCCAGGGTGCGCTGCGTCGTCCACGTCTCCCCATCGGGCGACGTGGACCAGATGAGGTCGCCGTCGTCCTCCACCAGCTGCAGGAAGAGGTGATCCTCGGGGTCGTAGTCGATCTCGACGGCGGTGTCGTCCCAGTAGCCGACCTCGCTGACGCAGCGCAATTTGCCGGTGAACTTGTTGATGATGAAGCCGACGCGGGTGCCTTCGACGGTGCCCTGCACGGTGACGGCCGCATAGGTTTCGGCGGTGGCCCCGTCAGGGTCGGGGGTGACGGGCACCTGCACGAAGAAGCCGCTGCCGGCGAGGGTCCACGCATAGCCGGTCTGGCAGCCCGCATAGTCGGTGGTGCACGGGACGACCGCGCGACCGCCGGTCTCGGTGGTGCCGCCGTAACTGTTGCCCCACTCGGGGCCCAGGACGCCGTCGTTGAAGGTGTCGACGAGGGTGGACAGCAGAGGCATGCTCGCCCCCCTGTCAGCTCAGTGTGAAGTCGAGTTCCCCGGCTGTGAAACGCAGGTCGTCTCCGGCGATGACGGTGCGGGGCTCGTCGAGCTCACCGAACCAGAACCGGACCGGCGTATCTGCCGAGTCCCACACTTCGACGCCGACGACGGTGCAGGCGGGCATGGCCTCGAACACGATGTCGCTGGCATTCGAGGTGGCGCCGCCGCTCGCGGACGCGACGGTGATCGTCTGCCGGGCATACGATCCGCCGACGACCTCGGTGCCCGCAGCAGATGCGGATCCGTTCGCGGTGACCAGGGCGACCTGCAGGTCGCCGTCTGGGGCGGTCGCGGCGTTGCCGAACAGCCAGTTGAGGACCTGGTTGGATGCGGTGAGCGTCAGGTTGGCCACGCGGCCTCCTCCAATGCTGGGCGCGCCGCGCGGCGCACAACGGGGTTGGGGGTCCCGCCGCCGGGACGGGGTGGCACCGGCGGCGGGACAACGAGGCGGCGACCGGCCCGCCCCGCGCTCAGGCGGCCTTGGGCCGGCCGGGCTTGACCTTGGCGGCGGCTGCGATCGTCGGCAGGTGGTAGAGCGGCTGGCCGTCGTCGCTGAACGGCACCCGCTCGATCTTCCCGCGGGATTCCCACACGCGGATTGTGCCGGGCTTCACACCGGCGACGCGCGCTGCTTCCCAGAGGTCGCCGAGGTCGTCCAGGTACAGGTCGTACAGCTCGGGGTTGGGGAATGTCGGCATGCCCACCCCCTGGTATGCGAGAGCCCCCGCCGGGATGTCCTCGGCGGGGGTTCATGGTGCTCTTGTGATGGGTGTTCCACCATCGACTTGGCAGATTACAGATTCAGCGATCAACTAGCAAGCGTCAGCCAACGTGGGTCAACGCCTACCGGTTGATGTTCTTGGCCCACACGCCGCGGTTCTCGGTGTGGGTGGTGTGGTGGGTGACGGGCCCGTGGAAGTGCTGGTGCACTGCCGGCTCGGGCTTGGCGCCGCGGACGAGCTTGGCGATGGCGAGGATCGGCACGGCGAGCGCGGCCGGGGCGGCGCAGATCATGCCGATGACGACCGGGTCCGCGTAGCCGGAGGCGAGCGTCACGCCGATGGTGATGGCGCCGGGCGGGATCGTCGCCACCGACGCGGACAGCAGGACCGTGCTGGTGTCGACGGCCTTCTGCGACATCGGGGGCCGGCCCGGCTGCGGGGCGGGGGGTGCGGTGCTCTCGCGGCGGGATTCGTGGATGGCGTTCTCGACGGCGGCGCGGATGACGGCGTCGGTGAGCGGGTTGTGGGCCTGCCCGGCCGCGGGGGCGGTGGGCGTCGGCTCGGGCAGGGTGGTCATGGTGGTCGAATCTCCTGTTCGGTTTGGGTGGGTTTAGGGCCGTCATCGGGTCCGTCATGGGGTGTGTTTGCGCTGGTCAGGGCCCGACGGGGGCCCGTCTTTGGGGTGCTGGGCCCGTCCCGGCTGGACGGGGTTGCGGTAGCCGGGACGGGGGTCTGACGGGGTGCATACCGGTGCAAACCGGTGCACTGGACGGGGGTTGGACGGGGTCAGGCGGTGATTCCGTACCGGTCGAGCACCGCGCGGCGCACCGCGGTGAGCGGGTAGACGGACACCCTGCTGCCGTCGATGTCCTGCCGCCGCTTCTCGTCATCGGTGCGCGGCACCAACGCTGCGAGCCGGTCCGCGGTGACTGTGTGGCCGGCCTCGGCGAGCCCCTCGAGGACCCGGGATGCGGGCAGCATCTCGACGCCCGCGTCGTACAGGTCGAGCAGGTCGGCGAGGATCGAACCGTCGGTGTCGGCGGCCCGCAGCCGGTCGAGCGGCCCCAGCGGCAGCGTGCCCGCCTCCTGCCGCAGCCGGTAGGCGCGCTCGAGGATGACGGCGACTTCTTCGTCGTCGTAGTAGTCGCCGCGGACCAGCTCCGGCTCGGCACCCTCGCCGTCCATGTAGATGCCCACGCCGCGCTGTGACTTGAGGATGTCCTGCGCGTTGTGCCCGGCCGCCGCATAGCCCTGGCCGAGGATGGTGTCGGACGCCTGCGGGGTGAGGCAGCGCATCGCCCACCGGATGGACAGGATGTCGCGGATGCCGGTCGGCACGGAGTCGCTGTCGGGCTTCTGCGTGGCCGCCAGCGTGATGATGCCGAGCGCCCGGCCCTGCTGGACGATCAGCCGCAGGAGCCGTTCCATCTCCTGCCTGGTCCTCTGGTCGGCTGCCGCACCGTATGAGGACCACTCGTCGACGAGGAGCACGGCCAGGCAGACCCGCGGGTCGACGACGGCCATCGCCTCGGTCAGCTTGCGGGACCCGTGCTCCTTGGCGAGGGCCCGCCGCTCCTTGATCTCGACATCCCACATGTGCTGCAGGATCTCGAGAAGCTTCTCGGGGTCGCCGTCGGTGTCGTACATGGTGGCGATGGGCTCGAACGGGGTGATGTCGGCGCCGGCCTTGCCGTCGGCGAGGTACATGCGCACCGTCGGGTCGAGCGCGGCGGCGAGGAGCAGGTCGTTGGCCGCGGCGGACTTGCCGGAGCCGGGCTCTCCTCCGAAGAGGCCGGACCGCTCGACCCACGAGGTGACGACTTCCTCGCCTCGCAGGTTGACGCCCATACGGATGGGCTTCCACAGGTTGGCCCGCTCGGCTTCGAGGAGCGGGCCGCGGGTCGGCTTGGACGAGAACGGCAGCTTCAGCGAGACCCGCAGGTGGATGGTGTCCTCGCGGTCGCCGCGGGTCTGGTGGACCTGCTGCACGGACACCCCGAACCCGTTGGCGATGCCCTCGCGGGAGCCGAGCGCCTTCTTCGCGGGGATGCCGGACGGCAGCTGGAAGACGACCTGCCATGCCTTGCCGTCGGCGGTGAGGGTGCATGGGGTGGTCAGCTTCAGTACGTCGTCGGAGCCGATGACCTTGGCATCCCGGTAGACGCGGTTCAGCATGGTCTCGGTCAT
Organism: Streptomyces thermocarboxydovorans; assembly: GCF_039524635.1. Taxonomy (NCBI): domain Bacteria; kingdom Bacillati; phylum Actinomycetota; class Actinomycetes; order Kitasatosporales; family Streptomycetaceae; genus Streptomyces; species Streptomyces thermocarboxydovorans. The sequence continues at coordinate 57,221 of NZ_BAAAGU010000009.1, forward strand.
CCGGTCACCGTCGCCGATCTTCGCGTCGCGGTCCGACCACAGTTCGCCCGTGGTGGTGCGGCGGCCGATGAGGGCGAGCCCGGTGAGGGTGAGGCCAGCGGCGATGATCCCGCCGGGGCCGCCACCCACGTACAGGCCGGCGCTCTCGATGGCGGCGAGCGGGGTGATGGCGGCGGCGGCACGAAGGGACTGCAGGGTGCGGGCGTCCTTGCGGGCCTTGCGGTACTTGTTCATGGCCCGCTCGGAGTCCTCAGCGGCCTTGTCCATCTCCCTGGCCAGCTTGTCCTTGACGCTGCCGGGCATGAGCCGCTTGCCGTTGGCCCACTGCGCCTGCCGGTATTCCTTGTGTGCTCGGCGCGCTTCGTGCTTGGCCTTGGCGACCTCGACGCCTTCGACGCCGCGGACCCAGACGGTGACGCGGGCGGCGCCTCGGTAGATCTGGGCGGCGTGCCCGTGCTCGGTGCCTTGCCGGCGCAGCCACTTACGGAAGCCGCGGGTGGTGTTGATGCGGCCGAGGGCGGCCCGGTTCTTCCAGCCGCTGCGGGTCTTCGTCCAGGCGGGGGTGAGGGGGGTGTCGCCCATCAGGTCCACGGCCGCGGGCAGGGGCGCGGCGGGGGTCTTGTCGGGGCTGTTCTGGTAGCCGGCGACGAGCCGTTCCCACTCGGGGTCGGGGGCGCTGCTGGGGGTCGTCTCGATGCTCACGGGGTGTCCTTCGGCGGGTCAGTGGTGGTGGCCGTTGACGGTGGCGTGCTTGCGGGCGGTGTCGGCGGCGAGGGGGGCGACGATGGGGTGGAACGGGACGCTGTCCCCCTTGGTCCGACGGTGCGGAGGAGGCTGCCTGCGGCCCGCCTTCTTCGGCTTCTCGGAGGGCGCCTTGGCGGAGGGGGGGAGATCGGTAACGACCTGCGGCTTCTTCGTCACTCGGAGTGCCGTCGTGGCGGGTGTCGGCAGGACGTACCGCAGCGGCTTGGCGGGGGCGCTGGCGGGCGCCCAGAGGTGGTCGAGGATGCGGCGCCGTATCGTCTTCTCGTCGACCGGCGCGGGCTCCTGCGCGGCGGCCAGGGCAGCGGCGGAGCGGACTGCCAGCGCGTGCAGGTCCGGCGTCATCCACCCGTCGGTCGTGCCGTGCACGATCGCCCAGGCCCGCTCCCACGCCTCTTCGAACGTGAGTTGCCCGAACGGGGCTGCGGACACGAGTCGGTCGGCGATCTGCGCGACGGTCTTGTGGTCCTTGCGGCGCTGCTTCTCGTGCCGGGCCCGGTCCTTCTCCTGGGCGCGGCGCTTCTTCTCGGCCGCATCGAACGACAGCGTCGTCACCCACTGGCGGACTTCGAAGAACAGCGGCCCCAGGAGGGACACCGCGGCGAGCCCGTAGCCGACCGATGCGGCGGTGTGCCGCCCGTAGTCGTAGTTGATCCACGCGGCGAACCCGGCGGCGGTCAGGCACAGGGCGCGCAGCAGCCACCGCACCCAGGCCGGGAGCCTGCGTTCGTCGGCGTAGGCGACGCCGGCGGCCATCACCCAGGCGGCGCCTTCAAGGGCGAACGGCAGGGGCAGCAGCATCGCGGAGATCGTGACGAAGTGCATGATCTGCGCGGGCAGCGACGCCAGGGCGGACGCGGCGACGAGGGCGAGGGTGCCGCGCCGGTAAACGTTGCCGGGGGTGAGGGACTTCTCCCGGCGTGCGGCGCGGGCTTGGCGGCGGGCTGCCTTGTCGCGGCGGCGCTGCGCCTTCTCTTCCCGCTTCTCCTTCTTCGCCTCGCGGGCTTCCTCGCGGCGCAGCTTGGAGCGATGCTCCTCATCAAGGCGCCGCTGCTCGGCGTCCGCCACCTTGTCGGCGCGGCGCTCCTCGAACCAGCTGCTCACGGTGATCGGTAGTCCTTTCGGGGTTCAGGCGGCCGGGGAGATCAGTGGCTGAGGCAGCGGTCGTGGTTGGACAGAGGGCACTTGGCACGCAGTTCGGCGCGCCGCTGTTCGATCTCCCTCGACGTGCGCTCCATGGATGCCAGGGCGGCCTCTATGCGGGCATTGGCTCGCCGCGCCTCTTCCGCCTTCCTGGCTTTGCTGATGGCGCCGGGGGTGTCGGACTTCGGGTACTTCGGGGTGAACAGGCCCATGACGGGCTCCTCTCAATTCAGGCGGTGGCGGGCTTGGTGGGGGCGGGCCGGTACTTCAGCCACACGGCGACGGCGGCGAGTGCAAGCACGGGGGCGGGGATGAGGCCGATGACGACGGCCGCGCCCGCGGTTGCGAGGCCGATGGGTGCGGCGGCGGCCGGCCACAGGCCGACGAGCAGCAGGTACAGGGCGGCGAGCGCCCACAAGACGATGCGGAGCATGGCGACCTCTCCAAGGGGTCGGGCGGATTCGTTGGTCGGTAGTGGCGCCCCGGGCCCGATTCGATCGGGCACCATCACGGCCTGACCGGGGCTGGGTGGGTCAGCGGCCCCGCTTGGTGCCGCCGTGCCAGAACGAGACCTCCGCGGCGGCCTCGTTGGCGCGGCGGTTGAGGCGCTGGTACTCGGGCGTCTCGTGCCGGATGCCAGCGCGGCGCTCGCGGTCGGAGTTCTCGTTCAGGCGGCGGTCCGCGGCCTTCATCTCGGCGATCGCGGCCTTCTCCTCGGCGGTCTTCTTGAAGGCCCATGGCGGGCTCCTCTCGGGTGGTGATCAGGTGGGTGGTGCGTGCCCCGGTCTGCCTTCGCGGCGTAGGCCCGAGATCGGCCGGACCGGGGCTAAGGCAGGTCAGGCCGATTGCTGGGCCTGCTCCTCCAGCTCGGCCAGCTGCGTCCACACCTGGGCCTTCTCGTCCGCCAGCCGGCGAATCTGGCCGCGCAGGTCACCGATGAACCGCTGCTGGGTCTCGGCGTGGCGGGCGAGGATGTCGACCGTCACCTTCAGCCGGGCGATCAGGTCGAGCGCGGTCCGCTGCGGCAGGTCCGGGCTGGTGATGTCCGCGGCATCCACCGCCGCGATCAGCTCCCGGGCATCAGCCACACGCAGTGCAGTCAGGTCATCCATAACGGGCTCCTCTCAAGGAAAGGGGTGGGGGTGCCGCCGCGCGGGGACGGGGAGTAGACGACCCGCGCGGCGGCGGACCAGGGGAGGTCAGTCGTCCTCGACGTCGATGAACCGGAACGACGCGAACGCGTGCGCCCGCGGGTCGCTGGTGGCGTCGACGAGGCGCTTCGCCTCATCCAGATCGCCGCGGTTCACGGCCTCGCCGGCATGTCGGGCGACATCCATGTCCACGGCCGCGGCCTTCGGGGCGGACTGCTTGCGGGAGAACAGGCCCATCACGGGCTCCTCTCAGACAGGTGATGAACAGGGGGTGGTGGCCGGCGCCTTCAGGCAGCCGCCGGGTAGTCGAAGCCGGCCAGCTCGTCGACCAGCGAGTCGTCCAGGCCGGCCGCGTACTCGCGGACCGCCGCCATACGCGCCGGGTCGCCCGACCGACGGGCCTCCGCGTACTCGGCGAACAGCTCGGAGATCGACAGCGTGAGCGCCTCGGCGACGGTCACCGACGACCGGAACCACTGCCCGAAGTCGGAGTGGGCGTGATCGGCGGAGAACAGGAAGGGGGACATGGGCGTGCCCTTTCGAAGCAGTAGTGGAGGGGGGTTGGGGTCAGCGGCGCCGCAGCTTGCTGCGCTTCACGAGCGCCCGTTCCGCCGCGGCCAGCGCGGCCTCCGCGACAGCCGGCTTGCCCTCGGCGTCCGCCTGCGCGGACACATCCAGGAGGCGCTCGGCGACGTTCGTGTAGGCCCGATCCAGGTCGGCACGGCTCGGCTCACGGCCGGAAGAAGGCATGGGAACTCCAAGATCAGAGAGAGGAAGGGTTGAAGGCCGCGCCGGCGGAGGCCGTGGGGGAACGTCATCCCCGCCGGCGCGGCGGCATAGAAAGGGTGGGGGCTAGCGGGGCCGCTGCTTCGACTGCTTGTTGGCCTCGCGGACCTTCTGGCGCAGCGCCTCACGCTCGGCGTCAGTCACCGCGCCTCCCGAACGAGCCGCCCTGGTCGACGACCTGCAGCAGCATGTCGACCGCAGCGAGCAGCCTCCCGACCCGGTCCGCACACCACGCCTCATAGGCGGCAGCGTCCTCGGGTGCGGCGGACGGCTCCGACTCGGCGAGCATCCTCCGAGCCCGCTCAACAGCCCGGCGGTCCGCCTCGTCCAGCTCGATACGCGACACCATCACGCACCACCGATCAGGTCGAGGCGGCCCGCCTTGGCGAGCGTGGCGCGGGCACCGGCGATCAGGTCCTCGGCGTGCGCCAGAGAGTCGGCGTCCAGGTCCGACATGCGGCCGGCCGCGGCCAGATCCGACAGCCTGGCCGCACGAGCCGAGGCCGCCTCTTGCACCGACACCGCGCGGGCAACATCGGCCGGGACGGCCAGCCGCAGTTCCAGCGAACGAACCGCGGCCAGAGCGGCCGGCGGCAGCGGGGCGGTGGGGGTGCTCATGCCGCCACCTCCGCCGCGTGCTGGTTGTGCAGGCGGGCAGTGCGGGCGTTCTCGCGGAGCTTGGCCGCCAGGCGCTCGAGGCCGGCTGCCGTTTCGTCCGCCATGTCCGGCGTCAGGTAGGCGTCCACGCTGCCCTGGTCGCCGACGATGACATGCGCGGCACGCATCTGCGGGTCCTTCGACATCGAGTCGCAGCCGATCGACGCCGTCAGGGTGTACACGGGCTTGTCGCCGTTGAAGAACGAGGGGACGTGGACCGCGAACTCTTCACCGCTGTGGTCCAGGTCTTCCAGGAAGTGGACCCACTCGGAGACGTGGTTCGTGGTGCACCAGTCCGGACAAGGCACGAAGACGATCTTCTGCTCGGGGCCGGGGGCGCCGATCGCCACGGGGGCGAGGTGGAGGCCCGGCGCGACCGCCGGGAAGGCGGCGACGGTACCCAGGTTGTCCTGGGTAGACTTCTGCATAGCCATGAGGGGACCCTTCAGAGATTCCTCGTGGTGAGGGCCGGCCTGCGAGTGGAGTCGCGGTGTCGGCCCGTTTTGTTTTGTGTGTGCTGGTGGAGCAGCACAGGTGTCCCATCGGGACCGGTGGAGCGGCCCGAGTGGCACTCCACTAACGTAGCGGCTTCTCTAGACCGTGGCAATCCACTGTGCGAAGATTTCGCCATGCCAGCCGGAGTCCACCTGAGAAGAGCACGCACATACCGCCCTGACCCCGACGTGTACGAGCGCGCCAAGGCGGCAGTCGAGGCGATGGGCGACGGCAAGGAGGCGACCATGACCGCGTACATCAACGCGTTCTTGAGGTGGCTGGTGCACGACACGGATGAACTGCCACCGCGTCCACCTAAAGCAGGCAGCGGAGGAGGTATCCCGCAAGGGGATGGTTGATCGGTCATGCCCCCACGATGACACCCTGCGCGCACGCTCCGCGACGACATGTAAGGCGACATTGAGGCGTCATCCGGCTAACGTGGATGCATGACGACCCCGAACACCACACTCCGGGCCGTGCGCATCTCGATGATGCTGAGCCAGGACGACTTCGCCGCAGCACTCCGCGAGGCCGGCGAGCAAGCTGGCTACGAGCTCGAAGCCAGCAAGCGCCTTGTGCAGCGATGGGAGTCAGGGGCCATCTCGGTCCCGAGCCCTCGGTACGCCCGCGCGCTTGAGGCTGTCACAGGCATGCCGATCGACAGCCTCGGCTTCGCCTCCCCTGCCATGGCACGCGTAGCCGAGGACGGCGCCGGCGGACACGACGTACACCCCTCACCCGAGGGCGTCGCTCCACCGAACGCAGCAGCCAGCCCGAAGATCAACCCGCGCGCCAACTACTCCGGCGTCTGGCTGTCGAAGTACGAGTACTTCTCCAGCGGCCGGAACTCAAGCTTCGTCGGCCTGCACTACGTGGTCGTGCTCCAGCACGGGAACCGGCTCACCGTCCGGTCGCTGCCCGAAGCCTCGTCGAACCCGAACTCGCCACTGACCATGGACCTCACCGTCGATGGCGGCGTCGTGACTGGCACGTGGGTGGAGCAGACCGCCACCGACGGCTACTACAGGGGCGCCCGCTATCACGGCGCCATCCAGATGCTCATCGAGCCGACCGGCCGCCGCATGGCCGGCAAGTGGGTGGGGTTCGGCAAGGACTTCGACATGAACACCGGACCGTGGGAACTGAGGCTGGAAGACTCGTCGACCAACCAGAAGACGATCGCCAAGTACAGCCGGAGGCCCGAGTGAACGAAGCGACACCGCCAGAGGTGGAGATGCGCCAGGCGACGCTTCCGGACGGTACGCGGATGATGATCGCGGTGAAGCCGGGACTCTCTCAGGATGAGGTGGATCTTCTGGCGGCGCAGTTGTGGCAGGAGTCGCCCGAGCAGTAGCCCGCCGGCGCCGGCGCCGCTCGAGGCGTCCCGCGTTTGAGCGCAGCATGAAGCCCCCATGTCGACGTTTCGACATGGGGGCTTTGGCGTTCATCCGCCGAGGAGGCGTCGTTTCTGCTGGTCGAGTTCTGCCGTGCTGATGATGCCCTGTTCGTGCAGTTGGGCGAGCTTGGCGAGCTCGTCAGCAACCGATGGGGTGCCGGCTGCGGCGGAGGGCGGGGTGTGTTGTGCGGCGATGGCGGCTTCGACGGCGGTGCGGAGTTGTTCGAACTCGGTCTGCTGTTTGCCCCGCATGAAGATCACGGAGTTTTCGTCGTCGACGGCGCTGGTGGTCTGGCTGCCGAACCGGGAGCGTCGCTCGTTGCCGCCGGCGGCGCTGAACTGGATGAACCCGTTGACGAAGGGTCCGGCGGGCTTCCATTGGACGCTGCTGATCTGGCTGATGTGGATGCGTTTTTCGCCTTTGCCGACGGTGACGCGGGCGAGGAAGCCGCGGCGGGTGATGGTGACGTACTGGCCGTCGAAGTGGACTTGCCCGTTGTGGCCTTTGGCGTGGATCAAGGTCCCCCCTTTTGGTGCGAGGGCGGCATTCTGGCATGGGAAAGCCCCCGCCCGGGTGGATTCCGGGCGGGGCTTCGTCATGCCGCTCGCCTTTCTGCGAGGGGGAGTTGGAGGGCTTCGCTGTGTCCGTACTGGGTCTCGCATGCGGGGCAGCGGATGCCGGCGGTGTCGAGGGTGACGCGGAGTATCTGTCCGCAGCCGCATTGGACGGGGACGCGGCGGGGTGGCTTTTCGCCGCCGGTGGCGGCTTCGCATTGGCGTCGGAGCTGGGCGATCTCGTGGGCGAATTCGGCGAAGGCGCCGTGCTGTTCGGCGGCCCATGGGAGGAGGGTGCGGAGCCGGTGGACGGCTTGGTCGCACTGCTGCTGGAGGTCGCCTTCCCAGCGGGGGTACCGGTAGCCGAGCAGGTCATGCCAGTCGACCAGCCAGGTTTGGAGGATGGTGACGACGCCGCCGCGGGCTGCGAGGGAGAGCGGCTCGAGACGGACGGGTAGCGGGGCGGTGCGGCTGCCGGAGACGGCGGGGCCGTTGTTGCTGCTGCCGGGGCGGAGGTGGTGGGTGAGGCGCGCGTAGAGCCCGCGCCGCCCGGCGAGTGCGGCGAGGTTGTGGTCGACGCGGTTGGTGCAGGGGCGGCAGGCCTGGTGTTGGAGTTCGTCGGTGTAGAGGTGGTTGCCGCAGATGGTGCAGGCCGGGGCGGGTGCGTCGTTCACGGCGGCTCTCCTTGGTGCGGTGGGGTGTTACAGGTACTGGTCGTTGACGGGCACGGTTTCGGCGTTCCACAGGTCGACGAGGCGGGCTTGTCCGGTCATGTCGTGGATCTCGACGTGGCGGAGGTGGGTGCCGGTGGGGGTGCGCTCGCGCTGCCCGGGTGGGGTGTCGGTCCAGGTGGGGTCGCAGTCGACGGGCTGGGGCACGGCTGGTCCTTTCGGGCTTGGCGGGCGGCGGTTTTGCGGGCGAGCACGCGGTGGTCGTGCCAGGCGAGGAGCGGCGCGGCGACGAGGGCCACGGCGAAGACGGCGGCGAGGATGAGGGCGCCGGTCACTGGTTGTCTCCGGCGTGTTTGTCGGTCCACCAGCGGCGGTCGTCGGCGGCGGCTTCGCGGATGCTGGGGCCGTTGAACCAGGGGTCGCCGCCGGGGTTCTGCCAGAGGACGCCGTAGGGCTTGTCGACGGCGACGAGGCCGACGGTGGCGGGGTCGACGCAGTGGCGGTCGATGCCGTGGCGGCCGACGCGGTGTTTGTCGGCGGCGCTGTCGCAGCTGAAGGTGCGGCAGCAGGCGGGGCAGTGGGCGCGGGTCTGGCCGGTCCACCAGTTGCCGCATTTGGGGTGGCGGAGGGCGTTGGGCGGGAGTGGGGTGTTGGGTGTGGGCATTTTTGCCTCCGATTCGGCGCCTGGGCTCGCGTGTGACGGCCTGTCGTGTGGGGGTGAAGGTGGATTGCCTTGGGTGGGGGGTTCGACGACTCAGGGAGTTAACTCGCTGGTAGCTTCATGCGGCGGTCTCCAGGGTGTGGGTGGCGGTGGCGATGGCGGCGATGTCGGCGAGGCTGATGTGACCGTGGTAGATCGCCAGAACGACGGCGTGGGTGCGGTCGCGGGCGCCGAGGAGCCGGTAGGTCTCCTGCAGGTGCCGGTCGACGGTGTTGCGGTGGATGCCGAGTCGGCGGCCGGCCTGCTCGCTCGTGTAGCCCGCGGCGGCGAGGAGCAGCACCTGCCGCTGCCGGACCGTCAGGCCCCTCACGGCCGGCCTCCGCCTCTGATGCGTCCGCGGGTGTCCAGGAGGCCGTCGGCCTGGGCGAGGAGCCGGAGGGCGCGACGCAGGACGGACCGCAACGGTTCGCGGCGGCGGGCGTAGGCGGTGAGGATCGCCGCGCTGCCGTCGTCGGGGATCCAGCGGACCGGGCGGCGGCTCACGACTCGGCTCCGTCCTGCCGCGCCCCGGCGGCGGGCTGGTGCTCGGCCTCGACGGTGTACGTGGTCGTCTCGCGGACCAGACGGCGGGTTACGGGCGTGCCGTCCTTCCACCGGGGCGCCTGCGCGTTCATCGCGTCGAAGCGTTCGACGGCGAGGGCGCGGACGGGCCAGCCGGTGCCGGGCGCCCACTCGTTGGCGAGGTTGTCGAGGGTTTCGACGCGCCAGCGGGAGACGGCGGGGCGGTGCTCGGTTGCCGTCTCGTCGGCCATGCGGCGCAGCCGGTCGGCCCACTCGCGGACCTGCTTCGCGGCAGAGCGGCGGTAGATGCGCGTGAGGCCGTCCTTGTCGCCCTGTTCCGCGTCGGTGGCGAGGCGCTCTGCGACCTCGGCGTAGATGGCGGCCCGGTCGGCGGGTTCGGGCAGCACCGCAAGCACCGCGTCGGCGCGGGCGGGCGTCAGCTCGTCGAGGATCTCCCGGACGGCCCGGCATACCCGCTCGTGCTGCTCGGGGTAGGTGGCGGTGCGCGGGCCGGGGATGGCGACGGCGTCCCACAACGCGTCGGCGTGCTGCACGGACAGGCCGTGGGTCGTGGTGGTGGGTGGGGCCACGGCAGCAGACACAGCGGCGGGCGCCGGGTCGTCGGCCACACGACGCCGCACGACGATGCTCGTCCCCGTGTCCACGCCGTCGCCGTGGCACTCGATCAGCTCGAACCACCGGTCGTAGCGGCCGGTCGCCATCTGCGTGTCGTCCACCCACTCCAGGCGTCCGGTCACCTCGGCCTGCGAGCGCATCCACGCTTCGGCCATGCCGGTGGCGGCGTCCTGATCGTTGGCGTAGCCGATGAGGTAGGTGGAGACGTTGCCGGGTTCGTAGAGGGCTTCCCAGGCGGGCAGTTCGGCGGTGGTGGTCTGGTTGGTCATCGTGGTCTCCGGGTGGTGGGGCCGCCCCGTGGTGGGGGCGGCCGAACGGGTCAGGTCAGGACTGGGCGGCGACGGCGGCGACGGCCGGGTACAGGTCGGGGTGCGCGAGGCAGGCGTCGATCACCTCGGCCAGGACCGCGCTGTCCTTGGGGTGCGCCTCGCTGTCCGGGTGCATGCGGCCCCGGACATAGCCCATGACGGCGGCGTCCTTGATCAGAGCGCGCTCCCGGTCGGTGAGGGCGCCGAGGACGTCGGCCACGGCGTTGGCGCGCTGGGCGTCGCGCTGGGCCAGGTACGCGACGAGGTAGTCGGGAAGGCCGTGGGCGGGGCTGGTGGTCATGGTGGTGCCTTTCTGGTGGGATCGGATGGCCGGCCGCCCCTGATTGCCGCGGGGGCGGCCGGTGTGGTCACGGCTAGGCGGTGGCGGTGAACAGGTCGAGCTGATTGCCGAGCGGCCGGTTGGACCACAACACCTCGGTCCGCGCCTTGTCGGTCTTGGCGTTGCCGGTCATCGACGCCTGCGTGTACCGGTGCCAGCCGGCGTACAGCTCGTCGTAGAGCGGGCTGCTGTAGCCGGACAGGACGACCGCGGCTCGACAGTCGGCCAGCGCGGCCGCGAGCTCCCGATGCTCTTCCTCGGTCTTCATCTCGTGCCGGTAGTTCGACCACGGGCGGGTCGTGCCGAGGTACGGCGGATCCACGTACAGCAGCACGTCCGGTTGGGCCCCGTACTTGCCGATCAGGGTGAGCGCGGGCAGGCACTCCAGTGAGACGCCGTGGAGGCGCTCTGCAGCTGCGGCGAGGCGCTGGGCGTAGGCCTCGAGGTAGCCGGGCATCGACGTGGCCGAGCCGGCCGGGTCGATGTAGTGCCGCCAGCCGGTGTTGCGCAGCGTGCCGGAGCGGCCTTGGGCGAGGCGGCACCAGATGCGGCGGGCCAGCTCGAGGTCGTCCTCCGTCGGGTCCCAAGTGGCGGCGAGCTCGGCACGGGAGTGCGGGGTGAGCATGCAGGCGCGGAGCAGCTCGGTGGGCCGGTCGCGGAGGACGCGCCAGAAGGTCATCAGTTCGCCGTCGAGGTCGTTGACGGTTTCCATGCGGGAGGGCTGCTTGGCGAGGAGGACGGAGAGTCCGCCGGCGTAGGGCTCGACGTAGTGCTCGTGCGGGGGCAGGAGGGACACGATCCAGGGGGCTATGCGCTGTTTGCTGCCGAAGTACGGGATGGGCGATCGGACCGCGGTGGTCATGTGCTGCTCCGGGTGGTTGTGGTGGACTGGGTGGGCTGGCCGCCCCCGATAGGCGCGGGGGCGGCCGGTGTTGTGGTCATGCGGCTGGCAGGGTCAGCGCGGACAGGCGGCGGGCGGCGGCTTCCGCGTACTTCTCGTTCGCCTCGATGCCGATGGCGCGGCGCCCGGTCTGGCGGGCGGCGTCCAACGTGCTGCCGCTGCCGGCGAACGGGTCGACGACCAGACCGCCGGGCGGGCAGGCGTAGCGGATCAGCGGGTCGAGGACGCCGAGAGGCTTCTCCGTCGGGTGTAGAGCGCGACCGTGCATCGATCGGACCTTGACGACGGACCGCAGCAGTCGGATGCCGTCGGAGCCGTCCCACGTCTTCGCTGCGATCTTCCCGGTGTGCTCGCGAGCCGTGGCCGTTGCGCGCACTCCGCCTTCACCGCCGCCACGCCGCCCGGACCTTTCGGTGGGTACTTCGTGGTGTACGTCGCACCAGTCGCCGCGGTACCAGTGGGTGGCGATCTCGTGGACGCGCTTGAAGCGGTCGGCGGCGAACCCGCTGCCGTTGTGCTTCTCCCAGACGATGTCCTGGCTGAGCTTCCAGTCGGTGAACTCGTCGCGGCGGTTGAGGAACATGCGCATGCTGCCGAAGCACCACATCGACGAGGCGACGGTCGCAGCGAGGGTGGGCCAGCCGTCGGGCCACCGGTCCCAGTCCAGCGCGGTTTCGCCGTAGGGCGGATCGGCGACCACGAGGTCCGCCTTCAGGCCGAGCGCGGGCAGGATCTCCCGCATGTCGCCGAGGTAGAGCTGAAGGCCGGTGTCGGGGTCTTCCCAGTACGGGGTGGTCACGGTGGTGCCTCTCGTGTGGTGGGATCGGATGGCCGGTCAGGAAGCGGCGGGGCGCAGTTGCAGCGGCGGCGTGGTCGGCTTCTTGCGGGCGCCCGGGCAGGCCCGGTTGAACACGTCGCGGTGCATCGGGAGGCGTCCGTTCGCGAGCGGCGGGAAGACGGCGCGCAGGCCAGCAGGGCACCTCGCGCCCGCCGGGCACAGGACGTAGCCGACGGGTCGGGCACGGCCGGGGGTGGATCGTGCGCGGTGGGTGCCGCAGCCACGCGCGGCGGGACATCAGGCGGCCTCGCCGTCGATGACCCGCAGGTGCGGCCGGCGGCGGCTGGAGAGGGCGGCCTCGAGCTCGGCGCGGTGCCGGGCCTGCTCCTCCGGCGTCCACCGCGGCGCGGACTCGGTCTGCTGCTGGCGGGCGGGGCGGGCGTGGCCGAACGTGCCGGTCGGGACCGCCTCCGCCATCAGCCGCTCGTAGGCGTTCACCGGGCCGCCTGCCCTTCCATCTGTGCGGCGAGGGCTGCGGACGGGATCAAGGTGGCGGTCTGGCACCGGTGAGCGGCGCAGACGTACCAGGTGCCGCACCAGCGCTGCTCGGCGGTGTGGCCGAGACGGAGTTCCATCGCCCCGTGCTGGGCGCACTGAGGGCGGCAGGCGGGCAGGTTGGCGTTCACGCGGCGGTCTCCTCGGCTTCGAGGTAGCGGGCGGCGTGGACGGCTCCGTTGCGGAGGGCTATGCCGTCGCGGTGGCAGGGCACTCCGGGTGTGACTTGGCAGGTTGGGCAGCAGGCGATGGTGCGGGCCCAGTCGACGATCTGCTGCCAGCGGTGGAGGCGGCCGGGGCGCAGGTGCTTGCTCACGCCGCCTCCTCGAGGGCCGAGGTCTGCTGCGGTTGCTGCTGGCGGCGTTCGGCCTCGGCGACCAGCTCGAGGAGGGCGGGCCGGCAGGGCGCGGTGTTGATGGCGCCTCGGCAGTCGGTGGCCGGGGGGATGTAGCCGTTCCACATCTGGGGGCTGGTGTGGCCGATGGGCGGCTGGGTGAGCTTGGCCGCCAGGTCGGGGTAGCGGAGGACGAGGCTGCGGCGGTAGGCAGCGGCGCGCTGGGCTTCGGCCATGTGGTGCTTGATGAACCGGCCAAGGTCTCCCTGCTCTTTGAGGGTGCGGGCGTCGGCGAAGGTCAGCAGCTCTTTCATGCCGCCATCCCCTTCCGGCGGTCGTCGCCCTTGAGGGTGACGCGCTCGCACATTTCGACGAGGCGGGAGGCGATGCGCTCACCGAGGGCGTCGCGGAGCTGGCTGGGCGGGACGTTGCTGGTGAAGATGCTGGGCTTGCACTGCTCGTACCGGTGGTTGATGAGCCGGTAGGTGACTTCTTCGGTCCACTCGGTGAGCTTGGCGGCTCCGAGGTCGTCGATGAACAGGACGCTGGTGCCGACGATGGTTTCGAATTCTGCTTCGCTGTCGCGGCCGGTGCGGGGCCGCAGTTGGGCGTAGAGGTCGGCGGCGGTGTAGGCGGCCCACTTGGCGCCGTGTCCGGTCTCGGCGACGGCTCGGAGCACGGAGTAGGCGTAGTGGGTTTTGCCGGTGCCGGTGGGGCCGACGATCAGCAGGGAGCGGGTGTCGTCGGGGTTGGTGACGACGGACTGGGCCCAGGCGGTGGCGATCTGGTTGGGGCGGGCGGCGGCGTAGCGGCGGGGTACGCGGTTCTCGAAGTGGGTGATGCAGCGCTGGCGCTGTTCTTCGGAGGCGGCGAGGAAGTGCTGGCGGATGAAGTCGACTTCGGCGGGCTGGAGGGTGGTGAGGTCGGCTTGGCCGGCGAGGTAGGCGTGGATGCGGTTGGCGCCGTCCTGGGTGCCTGCGGGGCTGACGAGGAAGTCGGTGACGTCGGGGTGGACGTAGCGGCCGGGCGGGACGCCGAGGGCGGTGAAGTCGATGCTGCGGTGGCGTTGGCTGGGTGGGGTCCACTGGGTGGTCATGGGGCTCCTTAGATGAGGGGTTCGTCGTAGACGTCCTGGTTTTCTGGGTTCTTGAAGGGCTGCCAGCCGCCGGAGACGGCGCGGAGTGGGGGGCGGCCGGTGGCGTCGGGTTCGGGCTGCGGCGGGAGTTCGCGCCAGCCGGGCAGGAAGTAGCGGGCGGACTCGACGGGGGTTCGGGCGGCGACCTTGACGGCGAAGGCGGCCATCGGTTCGATGCCGCACTTCTTGATCAGCGAGTGGATCTGGAACCACTCGCTCTCGCTCAGGCCCCAGCGGACGAGTACGTCGGCGTGGGTGATCCGGTCGACCAGGGGGCGGGCGAACTCGGGGATGGTCGCCGGTGGCTTTGGAGCCCTCGCTCCCCCTTGCTCGCTAGCTTGCTTTCTTGAGGAGTCTGAGGAGTCTGAGGAGAAGGGGGGAGCCACGGCACCTTCAGAGTGAGCCGTGGCTCCTTCTGAATGAGCCCCTGCTCCCCCTTGTTCGCCGTGAGGGGTAGCGGTGGCTACCCCTAGAGGGAGCCCCTGCTCCCCCTTAGGGGTAGCGGTGGCTCCCCCTTCGAAGTGGGGGACGAAGAACGTCATCCTCTGGCCCGGCACCGCGTAGAGCGTGCGCCCGTCCTTGCCCTTGCCGATCGGGACCCGGAACTCCCAACCGGCGGCGGCGAGCCGCTTGAGGGCGTTGCGGATGACGCTGGTGTCCTTGGCGCCCGTCCAGAGGGCGAGCTTCTCCAGGGGGGCTGCGCTCCGGCGGGTCCGCTCGTTGGCGTCGTCCGCGATCTCCAGTGCGACGGCTCGCTGGAGGCCGGTGATCTCCGGCCCCAGCGCCTCGCGGAGTTGCCGGCGGAGCTCGTAACCCATCGTTTCTCTTCTCTCAGGAGGGTGTCTTTGGTGATCTCTGCTGTGTTGCGACAGCCCTCATGGGGGCAATGTGGCGCGTCGGCCAACTGCATGACTGCGAGAATACCGTTCGCGGTCGTTATTCGCGACCACTATGCGCGGTCGCGTAGCGCGAACACGGAGAGTTGTGCCACCATGTGCGACATGGACGAGCTGGACGAGAGGATTCAGGCCGCCGCCAAGAAGCGGGCCCGCGCCGAGAAGGCCTTCACAGAGGCCGACGCCGAGCTGCGCGCCCTGCTCGTCGAGGGGCGCGCGGCCGGCAAGGGCCCCTCCCACATGGCCAAGCTGACCGGCTTCACCCGCGAGTGGGTCGCGAAGATCGCGCCGCGTTCCCAGCCCGACTGACATCCCTCCTCCTCTCTCCTCTCGGGGCCCCGCCTGCCGGCGGGGCCCTTTGTCGTGTGGGTCAGGCGGTGGCGAGCTGGGGCTGGGGGTCGGCGTGCCGCTCGATGTCCTCGCCGGTGATCGCCTCGACGAGGGCGGCGACGATGACTTCGGCGCAGTTGGGGGTGACCGCGTTGCCGTACTGGCGGACCTTCTCCCGCTTGTTGCCGAGGACGACGTAGCTGTCGGCGAAGCTCATGGCCCGGCCGATCTCGTGGGGTTCGAGCATCCGGAAGAGGACGTCATTGATGTCGACGTCGCCTTGGACGAGCGCGTACCGGTCTCGGGTGGAGAGCGTGCCGACGGGCTCACGGACCGTGCGGGCGGTGCCGTTGCCGTAGTACGGCACCAGCAGCGGCTCCCAGCAGACGAGGGACTGGTGACCTGCGGTGGTGAAGGTGCGCAGCGGCTCTGCTGCGCTGGTGCAGTGCTCACTCCCGTCGCCCTTGCTGCCGTTGTTCCGCATCACGAACGCCGGGATGTCGGGGGTGACCAGCCCGTGATGGTTGCCGGACGCGGTCACGGTCGCGAGCGCCTCGGTGACCGACCGGGCCACGCTGCCGCCGCCACGGAGTTCGGCGACGAACGGCAGCCACGCCAGGCCGGTCTCGTTCCGCGCGGTCTGGGTACGCAGCGGCGCGTTCGCGCTGGCCGGCTCCTTGCCGTCGCGGCCTTCCACGGGGATCAGCAGCGGCGGGATGGCAAGCGCGTCGTTCTCCCGCGTGGTCCTGGTCGGCATTGCCTCGGCGACGGGGGTGGCGTCGTTCCGCCACGTGCCGCCCGCGGGGACCACGAGGGGCTGCGCGAACTTCTTCAGCCCCGCCCGGATACGGGCCAGGGTCTTCTCCGCGAGCGGCTTGGTGCGGTCGCCGATGCGCTGTCCGGGCAGCGTCCAGTCGATCGCGACCGCGGCGGGCAGCGTCTCAGGCTCGAGGATGCGGTTCCGGCATGAGGTGTGGGGGCACCGGTAGACGTACTGCTGCCGGTAGCGGCCCATGTCCCGGCCGGGCGTCTTGAACCGCTGCACGGCCTGCACCCAGGTGTCGCAGTCGGGGCACCAGGCGCGCGGCCTCAGCCACTTGTCCCAGTCGGGGGTGCGGCCCAGGCTCTCGTGCCAGTACGCCACATAGAGGCGGTCCCGAGACTGCGGGGCCTTGTGCACGGTGCGCGGGTCGGCGTGCATGCTGTTCAGGGCGATGACCCGCGTCTTGTACCCCAGCTTCTTGATCTCGCCGAGCCAGCGGTCCCACTGGTCCCAGGCGCGGACGTCGACGACGTTCTCGACGACGCCGGCCTTCACCAGCCCGCCCCGCGCGATGACGCCGCGCAGGTACATGGGGACCTCTTCCATGAGAGCGCGGGAGCGTTCGACCTCCTCCGAGGGGCCGAACCCGTCGAACAGGTCGCCCTGAAGAGACAGGTCGAAGTCGCGCTTCTTGCCGCGGGCGTTCGACCACTGCGGGCACTCCGGGGACGCCCAGAAGATGTCCGTGACGGGCCACTTCTCGACGGGGGCCTCGCGGATGTCGCCGCGGTAGTGGTCGACCTGCGGGAAGTTCGCGGCGTGCGACTCGATCGCCCGCTCCCAGTGGTTCGCCGCCCGTTCCATGCGAACGCCGGGGACGGAGTCCATGCCCTGCGAGCTGCCGCCGGCGCCGCAGAACCAGTCCATGACGGTCAGCGCGTCGTTGTCGTGGCGGTAGCTCATGCTGCGGTCTCCAGGTCGTATTCGGGGTGGTCGCGGAGGGCGTGGTCGAGGTAGGACTTGTCGACGCCGAGGCGGGCGGCGGCGGTGGCGCGGTCGAGCCCGCCCGCTCGCATGATCCAATGGGCTTCCTGGGCGATGATCTGCCGCTTGCCGAGCCCGTATTCGGGCTGGAAGTGGGGATCGTCGATCACGTCCATGCGGTCGGCCCAGTAGCCGGTGGTGGGCCAGCGGCGGGCGGCGGCGTAGTTGCGGGCCTGCTTGGCCAGGCGGCGGCTCACCCCGTGCCGGGTGGGCTTCTGGCCGGCGAGCCTGGTGTAGGCGTCGGCGACCTTGGCGGCGGTGGTGGCGCGGATGGGTTTGCCTTCTTCGCTGCGGCTGATGAGGGCGGGCACGTAGGAGGGGTAGAGGCCGAGGGGGTTGGCGAGGTGCTTCATGGGCCAGCCGTCGGCGACGAGGGCCTGGATGCGTCGGGCGGTGCCGGTGGCGTCGACGCGGGTCGGGGTGACCTGTTCGGGGTCGATGGCGAGGACCGCGCGGGCGATCTCGGGGCGGACGGTGTGGCGGACGGGCCGGTGGAACAGCGGGTGGAGGGACCGCGGGCTGATACCGGCGAGGACGGCGGCCTGGCGGATGCTGATGCCGTGCCGGCCGAGCATCCGCAGGTGTCGGCGGACGGGTTCGGCGTCGACGAGGGGCTGCCACTGGCCGGCCTTGATGGCGTCGACCCGGTTGCGGTTCCACTGCCGGTAGCGGTTGACGCATTCGGGGAGGCGGCAGCCGTAGTTGGTGTAGCAGGTGAGGGTGTTGTGGTTGGGCGGCTGGCGGTCGGTGCGGCGGGCCATCAGTCCTCCTTCCGGGTGCGGTGGCTGGGGTGGTTGGCGAGGTGTTCGAGGCGGCGGGTCATGCGGTGGATGCGGATGCGGTCGCGGGCGGCGTCGTAGGTGCAGACGAGGGCGTACATGCCGCAGCAGAGGAGGACGCCGGGCCCGTATCGCAGGAGCTGGTCGATGGCCCAGTCGGCGGCGGGGTGGCTGGCGCGGGCGGCGGCGAGGTAGATGTCGAGGGTGCTCACGGCCGCCTCCCTCGGGTGATGAGGTGGAAGGCGACGGCGGCGATGCCGATCGTGAGGCCGAGGCAGGCCAGGTACAGGGCGGCGATCATGCGGCCCTCCAGGCGGGGGTGCCGGTCCACTGCTTGCAGATGGAGCCGTGGACGGTGGCCCGCTTCGATCGGACGAATCCGGCGGCCTCGATCACTCCGGCGCGGGCGGCGGCGTGGAAGGCGGCGCCCCACCTGGCCGGCGAGTCGGGCTCGTCGACCAGCCCTTCGGCGATCAGGTCCGCGGCCTGGAACGGAGTGCCGCGGCGGGCCATGAGCTCTATCGCCGCGCGGCAGGCGGTGGCCCAGTCGGGCTGGGTGTTGGCGGTGGCGCGGGCTATGCCGTCCTGCTTGGCAGCCTCGGCGGCGGCCGGGGACACGGTGCCCTGCGGGACGATCGGGAACTGGAGCTGCTGCGTCACGACGCGACCTCCTCGTTCGCGAGCGCCAGGAGGACGTCGGCGTGGCAGGGCTCGTCGGGCGGGCACCAGCACATGAGGTCCCGGCCGCGCAGCAGCTCCCGGAACATGCGCAACGTATCTGCCTGCTCGGGCTGGGTGATCCAGAACCGGTACAGCTCGGTCGCGTAGCGGCGCGCCTCCCGGCCGTCGGCAGGCCAGGTGCCGACGGGCATCCCGTTCGGCTCCCAGATCACGAGGAGACCGCTGTTGTGGTCGTTGGCGGGGGCGATGCGCGCGGGGTTGCCGAAGCGGGTGCCGCGGCCGACATAGACGGCGCCTTCGGGCTTGCGCCAGCCCTTGGTGCGGCGGCGCTGGATGCGGGTCGGAGCGTTCATGTGATGTCCTTGTCGGGTGAGGAGCCGCCCCGCACTGCCCGCGGGGCGGCTTCGGCGTGTGCGGGCTACTGCTCGGCGGTGGGTTCGGGGTTGGCGGCCAGCCAGGCGAGCAGGGGGCCAGCGATGTCGCGGGCGCCGTTGGGCCGCTTGATGACCTTGCGGTTGAGGCCGGGGCAGCGGGACTTGAGGACTTCGAGCGTGTTCTCGAGGTCCATCGCCACGGCGACGTCGAACTCGTACTCGATGCCCTTGCGCTGCTCGGGTCGGGTGCCGACCCGCTTCGGCTCCTTCCGCCCGCGCTCGTTCTCCTCGAGGACCCACTCCGTGTAGGAGCGCATCGAGCAGACGACGTGGCCGGGGTAGTCGAGAATCGCGGCGACCATGTCGTTCTGGAGGGGGGTGCCGTCCTTCCAGCCGGCGAACTTGTTGCCGCCGTACCTGCTGCTGGCTTTCTCGACCTGGTCGAGGGTGCCGTCGGTGCCCTTCCAGAAGTGGGAGAGGCTGTCGACGAACACGGTCGGGTAGCCGGCCTGCGCCGCGGAGTCCAGGACGCGGATCAGGTCGCGGGGGTCGTAGCGGTCCATGGGGCAGGTGTCGAAGTGGATGCCGCCGATTCCGGCGTACAGGCTGGCGGCGCCCTTCTCGGTGTCGATGACGGCGAACTTGCGGCCCTCGGACAGCCCGTGGGCGATGGACAGGCCGGTCCAGGTCTTGCCGGAGCCGGACATGCCCTGGATGGACAGGCGGGCCTTACGGCCGGCCTTGGAGGCGGGGCGGAACGCGAACTGCTGGGCGCTGCCGTTCTGCTCGGCGGCCGGGCGGCCGGTACGGACGGGCGGCGGAAGCTGGGACATGCGGGGTTTCTCCTAGGCGTACTGGCGCTCGACATACGGAGGGAGCGAGAGCATCGGGTTGATCGGGTAGCCGGGCCATTCGTCGCGTTCGCGGCAGATGGCGTAGGTGTTGAGGGCGACCTCGTTGAGGTGGCGGCCGATACCGCGGGCCATCGGGTCGCAGGTCGTGACGACGACCAGGTACGGCGGGTCCTTCTCCTGCAGCACGAACTGGAAGGGCTTGTCCGGGTCGATCAGGTCGAAGGCCAGACCGCCGTCGATGTACCACTCCTGCTGCTGGTGGTAGCCGTGCTCGTTGAAGGCCTTCTCGAGGTCTTCGCGGCGGCAGGAGCGGGCGGTCTTGTAGTCGACGATCTGGCCGTCGTGGCGCAGCCAGTCGAAGCGGCAGCGGCGCCAGATGCCGGCGTCCTCCCAGAAGGCGGACTGCTCGGCGACGCCGGAGCCGGGCTCCAGGAGCCTGGCGGCTTCCTCGTGCTGGCGGAGTGCGGCGGCCATGGCTTGGACCTGCTCGAGCTCGTGCCGCTTGAGCGGGATGTCCCCGGCGGCCCTTATGGCGGCGACCTCGGCCTTGATGGCGTCGGTGTCCCAGCGGGCCGCGTCCACGAGGACGAGTTCCGGGCCGTCGTCGAGGACGAGCTTGTGGGCGGCGGTGCCGAGTTCGAGGGCCTTGTTGTAGGGCTGTGGGTTGTCGAGCTGCCACTTGAAGGCGGCGGGGCACTTCTTCACCAGCGTGCGGGCGCCGGTGGAGGAGAGGCTGCCGCCGGGGATCGGGTCGGAGTGGTAGAGCTCGGCGGGGATGTCGTACAGGCCGGGCTCGACGTCGACGGCGGTGGTCATGCGACGCCGTCCAGGGGCATCGGTGCGGCGCAGGGCTCGCACAGGCCGGAGGGGGTGATCGGGCCGTCGTCCTGCTTGCAGCGGGTGCAGCGGCCCGCCGCGATGTCCTGCAGCATGGCGAGGCCGTCGTCCGCGTACTTCGCCAGCAGGACGGCGCCCCCGTAGTCGGGGAAGGCCGCGGTGAGCTTGGCGGCACGCTCCATGTCGGCGCGGGCGATGAGGGTGATCAGCATCTCGTGCCACTCGCCGGCCGGGATCCCGCCGCGGCCGAACTGATGGAGGACGTGCGCGGCGACGTCGGCGGGAATGGTGGGGCTGTTGGTGTTCATGTGGTCTCCAAATGGGATGGGTGGTGCCGGGCCCCGCCCGCCAGGGGGGATGAGGTGGGCGGGGCCTCGGCTGCCGCGGAGCGCTGGGGGTGGCGCTCGACGCGGCGTTCTTGGGTTGTGGTCTTGAGTCAGCCGCGCAGTGCCCAGGCGGGCACGTGGGCGGGATTGGCGAGCGGCGACTGGTGCAGCGGCATCACACCGTGCGGGTCCTGGATGACGGGGATCTCCTGGGTGCGGGTGACGACCTGGTCGGCCTTGGCGCGGATGTCGGCCTTGCGGTGGAGGTCGGCGATCGTGCGGTCGCGGAGGCGGATGGTCCCCTCGGCTTGGCGGAGTTCCTCGCAGGCCACGCGGAGGTCGATCTGTGCCTGGTCGAGTTGTTCGGCGAGCTGGTTGCGTTCGGCGGCGAGCTGGTCGTAGGCGGCCGTCAGGCGGCCGATCTTCTTGATGCCGGCGTCGACGGATTCCTCCAGTTCGCGGACGCGTTGCTTGGCGCGGCGGTAGTCGTCCTTGAGCCGGTGCTTGCGCTGCTTGCGCCGGCCTTCCAGGTAGTCGGTGAGGCTCACGGCCACTCCAGGTCGAGGTCGATGTAGCCGGCGGCTTTCGTTTCGCGGAAGCTGGCGGCGGTGCGGAGGATGTACAGGCGGGCCATCGCGTTGACCAGGCCCGCCGTGGGCGACATGCGTGCCGTGGGCAGCGAGCCGGTCATCAGGCGGCCCGCTGGCGTGGGCGTGCGGTGAGCGTGTTGTCCGCCGCGCGCCAGGTCTGGGCGCGGTTCCAGTCGGCGCGCGGGTACGCCTTCTGCAGCAGGGCTGCGATGCGGGCGGACCCGCCGGACTTGAACTTGATGATCTGGCCCTGCGCGTCGAGGGCGCGGGCGAGGAAGGCCCGTTCGAAGGCGCCACTGCCGTCACACCAGATCGGGGTGACGAGGATGGTGACCGCGCCGGGGGCGATCTCGTGGAGGCGCCACGGCAGTTCCTTGACGTGGCGGCGGCGCCGGCCCGCGGATGCCTTGTGCGGTCGGGCGGGCAGGAACTCGGTGAAGATGGTGGCGGTCACGACGCCTCCTTGAAGTGGGCTTCGATCTGCTCGGCGAGCAGGTACAGGTGGGCGGCGGCGGTGGGCTCCTGGTGGTCCTCGAGCTGGCGGCCGGCCCACCGCAGCACCACGGCGTCCCGCGGCTCGCACACGGGCGGCAGCGGCATCACAATCCGCGGGGCGGTCATCACCAGCACCTGCCGATCTCGCGGATGGAGCCGGTGTCGTCGGCGATGTCGCGCACGTCCTGCTCGACGGCCGCTTCGGGCTGCACGGGCACGACCCACTCGGTGCCCTCGTCGGCGCAGACGGAGATCCAGGCGTTGCCCTTGCCGTCGATGTAGATGCGGCGGCGGTTGTCGTTCGGGTCGTCCTCCGGACGGCAGCCGGGGTAGGCGAACACCGGAGTGCCCACCGGGTAGCGGGCGTTGAACTGCTCGGCGTTCACAGCGCACCCCCCATGTCCTGGTAGCGGGCGCGGGCTTCGCGGTCGGACTGCAGGGCCGTCCACCAGCAGTAGAAGAGGGCGTCCAGCGCGGCCGGCTTCTCCTCGTCGGGCAGGCAGTCGAAGGCGATGCGGCCGATCTCCTCGGGCTCGAAGCCCTGCGGCTGGTACTCGAGGAGCATCTCCTCCGCCTCGTTCCACATCACCTGGAACGGGGACGGGTTGGGCAGCTGCGCGGTCAGCTCGTCGAACTCATCGAGCGGGTGGCCGTCGAACGGCGTCAGGTCGCTCATGCCGCACCGTCCTCGGTGTCGTAGGCGGCGACGGTCCACTGCTTGGTGTCACGGTCCCAGATGACCGACCAGCGCTTGTGGTCGGTGAGGGTGCCGTCGAGGTCGATACCGACCGCCAGGCCGGCCGCCTGGGCGGCGTTGAGGGCGTCCGCGATGGACTGCCAGAGGGAGCGCTCGGTGCGGGGAGCCTCGGTGGAGGCGGGGCTGCTCTGGGATGATGTAGGCACGGTCTGCCCTTCTGTCGTGGATGGTGTGGGTGGATCGCGAGGCCGTTCCCGTGGCTGCGGGGGCGGCCTCACTGCCGCTCAGGCGGCGGCGCGGGCCGGCTTGCTCTGGGCGCGGCGGAGGCGGGCGATCTTCGACCGGTCGGCGGGGATCGCGCAGAGGGTGCGGATCTCGCGGATGTCGTCCTCGCTGAGCCACTTGGAGCGGCCCATGCGGGTGTGGGGGAAGCCGTGCTTGTTGAGGCCGTCGAGGAGCCAGCGGTAGCCGACGCCCATGGCGCGTGCGGCTTCCTTCGGGTCCCGGTAGCCGTCACGGCGCATCAGTTCGCCGATGTCGACCGTGCCGGGGGTGGGGGTGGACATGTTCACCTCTCTTCTTGGAGTTCTTCTCGTGGGGGTGAGAGCTGGTCGTCGGTTGCGTTGAGGGCTGCACGGAGCCGGATGTAGCGCGGGGGTCCCATCCGTTCCCGGGTGCCTGTTTCCAGCCGCTGGAGGTAGCTGCGTGATATGCCAGCTCGAGCGGCGGCTTGCTGGACGGTGAGGCCGAGGCTCTTGCGCTGCTTGCGGAGCGATGGCCCGTGCACCAGGTAGGTGGCTGGGGTTCTTGCCATGCAGAGAATCTACGTGTTTCTACGAGCTTCCGCTACCCGTACTTGTTAGTAACATGCAGAAACACGCACTAACGCGCCGCGAAGATCACGGTTTGGGGGGTGCGCAGGTGAAGGTTCAAGCCAGAAACGCAAGTGTTCCTAGCTGTTCCTAAGAGTCCCTGCGATGATGTGCGTCATGGCCCCCCCATACGACGAAAGCGCACTTCAGAGGCTCGCCACACTGGTAATTCAGCGCCGCTCCAGCCTCCGCATGAACAAGATCGATGTCGCGCGCGGCGCCCAAATCCAGATCAACACCTACAGCAAGATCGAAGAGGGCAAGCCGGTACGGCCCGTCACCTACGGGAAGATCGAGCCCGTCATCGGCTGGGCGCGAGGCAGCTGCCTGGATGTACTCCAAGGCGCCGAACCGACCGTCATCGAGACCCAGCAGGCAGGGGCCGCCGTCTCCCCTGTCCGCCAGGGTGACCTCGCCGACGACGTGGCCGCCGCCGTCCAGGACGCCGCCGTGTCCGTGAGCGACTCGCTCACGTCGGCTGAGATCCGCGAACTCAAGCGCCGCGTAGTGGAGGAGCTGATGAAACGCGGGCGGCTTACCGGAAATAATCGAGATTGATCACAGTTGACGTACAACCTTTCCAGTTTGCCGATTCGTTACCTACTACTCCCGTGTCACTTGCGACGAAGATGGTCACAACTGTCCGTCAGCATGGCAGCATCGGTGAGCACTTGGGAGGTTCCCTCTCACCCGAAAGGGGGAGCCCATGCACGAACTGCTCACCATCGACCTGGGGGCCGACTTCAACGGCTTCCGGGGGACGGTAGATGGGAGAATCGTGTGCGTTGCGACGCCGCGGGTTGAGCACGACGAGGAGGCACGTCTCGCCGTGCGAGACCTGATAGCGCGTCAAGGAGGCGACTGCGCCGCCTGCCGGGCCTGTGTGGTCGGCAAGCACGCGTAGCCGCAGCGGTGGGGCCGGCAGCACTCAGGCGTGCATGCCGGCCACCCCGCAAGCACGACAGGGGACAACGTGGCTTACGTCGAGTGGCGCGGGAAGACCTGCCGGGTCGTATGGAACACCCGCAAGAAAGACGAACGCGGCAAGTGGATCTACGACCAGAAGGGCGGCTTCACCGACGAGGTCACAGCCAAGAACTACGGGCTGGACCGCGAAGCCGAGATCCGCAACGACGCCTACATCTCCCGCCGCGACGGCGCCGTCACCATCGGCGAGTACGCCAAGACCTGGGTCGACACCCTCGACGTCGGGCACCTGCGTGAGAAGGCCATCCGGTCCATGCTGCGGCTCTACATCGTGCCCCGCTGGGGCGAGACCGCCATCGCCGACATCCAGCCGTCCATCTACCGGGCGTGGAAGAAGCAGCTGAAAGCCCTCCCCAACGTCGGCGACAAGTACGGGGAGGAGATCCTCACCGTCTTCTCCATGCTCATGGACGACGCCGTCGACGACGGACTCCGCAAGACCTCACCCGTCCCCAAGGGGCGCAAGCAGCGCCGCGGCCGGTACAAGAAAAAGCCGCGCGAGCGGAAGCGCGAGATGCGCATCGAGGACGTCCACCAGCTCGCCTGCAACGCGCTCGGCTTCTGGGGGCTGGACGGCTTCGTCTTCGTGTGGACGATGGCCACCACCGGCATGCGTCCTGCCGAGCTGTACGCCCTGCGCCGGGTCTACTCTCACCCGTTCTGGCCGGCCTCCGATCCCCTCGACGACCCGGACGAGGCGGGCAGGGAGGAACGGCACGTCGAGGACCTCGAGCGGTACGGGCCCGACCTGATGCCGGCCGTGCGGGTGCAGTGGCAGCACCAGCGGGAGAACGGCGTGCTGAAGCTGTTCCCGCCGAAGTATGAGAGCAGGCGGACCCTCGTCGTCCCGCCGTTCCTGGCGGAGCTCCTGGAACTGCTGCTGCAGAGTCATGAGGGCGAGTACGTCTTCCGCTCGATCTCCGGTGGCCTGCTGGCGAACGCGAACTTCACCTACCACTACTGGCGGCCCATCGCCGACGGCCGCGAGGCGTCGGCGGAGTTCGATCGGGTGCGGCTGGGGCAGCGGCAGACGGTGACGTCCCGGCGCCCGGTGCCGGAGTTGCCGGCGACCGCCTACGCGGGGAAGCGTTTGTACCTGCTGCGGCACGGGCACAAGGAGTGGATCGACGAGGCGGGTGGCGTGCACTCGCGTATCGCTGTCGAGTCGCGCATGGGCCATGAGGTCGCGGGCGTGGAGGGGCTCTACGCGAACGTGACAACGGCGATGGAGCGGCGGATGATGGATGCGCTGCAGGAGCGCTTCTTGCGCTTCGTGCGGGAGGCGGTTTGGGAGACGGCGGTGAGTTCTCCCAGTCTTCTCCCAGAGGGCCTGGCCGACTGGTGGAAGCGGCAGGTCACAGCCGCCGAGGCTCTTGATTGATGCACTGGTTCATGAAATTCATCTCTACGAAGAGCTTCATGCCGTTCGTCTGGTACCGCATCGCGCTGGGCGTCGTCATCATCGCGCTGGTCGGCACCGGTGCGCTCAGCCCCGACGCGGGGGAACCGGCGCACTGACCGAACGTTTGCGGAGCTGTGACCGTCCGGTAGCGCACTGTCAGTCCCTGGCCCTAGGCTTGTCCGCATGTCCCCCGACTTAACGACCCCTGGCTCCGTGCGGCCTGCTGCCGAGGTCAACGAGCAGATACGCGCGCTGTGGCTGCGGGCGGGCGGCTCGCTGTCCCCGCAGGAGCGGGCGGAGTACGAGCTTCTGGTGATCGAGTGGGCGGCAGCGATCCGCAACCGGGTCGTCGAGGTCGCCTGAACGCCCCCGCTCCCCCGCCCGACCGCCCACGTGACCCCGTGTTCCCTGTGCCCCTGTAACCCCTGTGATTTCCCTTGGACCCCTCCGGCCGGGCGCTCAGCGTCCCCCGGCCACCCGCAGCACCGCCCCCGTGGTGTACGAGGCCTCCGGCGACATCAGCCAGGCGACGGCGGCGGCGATCTCGTCGGCCCGCCCCGCGCGGCGCAGCGGCACCGTGGCACCGATCTTCCGCGCCCGGTGCGGTGCGCCCATGGCGGCGTGCATCTCCGTGTCGACGACGCCCGGCGCGACCGCGTTGACGCGGATCCCTTCCGGCCCGAGCTCCTTGGCCAGCCCCACCGTGAGCGCGTCCACAGCTGCCTTGGTCGCCGCGTAGTGCACATACTCGCCGGGGCTGCCGAGGGTGGCGGCTCCCGACGAGATGTTGACGATCACGCCCGAGCCCCTGGGCGTCATCAGCTGGGCGGCCCGTCGTGCGCACAGCAGCGTCCCGACCAGATTGACGTCCACGACCCGGCGCAGCGTGTCGGTGTCGACGTCGGCCAACCGGCCGAGCGGCCCGGTCACCGCGGCGTTGTTCACCAGGCAGGTCACCGGCCCCAGCTTGCTCTCGGCCACCTCGAAGAGCCGGTCCACGTCCGCCTCGACCGAGGTGTCGCCCTGAACGGCGACGGCCCGGACCCCGGCCGCCCGCGCCTCGACCACCACCTTCTCGGCCGCGTCCGGGTCCCGGACGTACCCGACGGCCACATCGTGCCCCTCGGCCGCGAGCCGCCGGCAGATGGCGGCCCCGATCCCCCGGCTCCCCCCGGTGACCACGGTGACAAGACGCTTCATGACTTCCTCCAGGTGACAGGGGCACGTGGTTTCAGGCTCGCAGATGAGCCGGCACCTCGTCGCCCCGGGCGCCGCTCGCCGGAAGCAGGGTGACGGCACGCTTCAGCTCATCGGAGCGCTTTCACGCACCCGCGCCGGGCCTCTCCCGTCGCGCCGCCTTCTGGAAGCGGCTGGATTCGTCATCGGTCTGGCCTTCGCGGGCGCGGACCCCGAATTCCGCCGTTCCTCGCCTCCCCTCCACCGGCAGTCACGCCGCCTCACCGGGGACGATCGACGACGGGCAGAGCTGACGGAAGGTGACGGAGGAACCGGTGGGGGCGGTGTGCTCCTTGAACCCGTGCGCGCAGCCCCCTTGGCTCCGGGCCCGTCATGGCCAACACTGTGCCGATGACGCAGCGTGTGGAGCTCGCGACCGTGAGGGACCGGCTGGCCGTGGACGAGCTGGTCACCGAGTACGCGGTGGCGGTGGACGACGGGGACTGGGCGGCGTACCGGGGGCTGTTCACCGAGGACGGGCGGGCCGACTACCGCTCGGCCGGCGGTGTGGAGGGCGACGCCGACGCGGTGGCCGCCTGGCTGGCGGAGAGCCTCGCGGCGTTTCCGCTGCGCCAGCATCTGATCGTCAACCGCAGGGTGCGGTTCGGGATCTGGGAGCACGACACCGGGGACACGGCGCAGGTGCAGGCCGACTACGTAGCCCCGATGGGAGCCGGGACGGGCGGCGACGGTGTCCCGGCCGCGCCCGACTTCGTGTGCGGCGGCCGGTACGCGTTCGCGATGGTGCGCACCCGGGACGGCTGGCGGCTGAGCGAGGTGGTGGTACGGGAGAAGTGGCGGCGCCTTCCCGGCCGGCGGCCCGCCGGTGTGGTCGACTGAGCGGGCACACCCGCTGATCGACGCGCCCTGTCGCGGATCACCGCCGGGACGCACACTGGAGGCAGCTCGGGGTAGAGAGGCGCCTATGAAGACGCTCAACCAGTGGCTCGCTTCCCCGTGGCGGCGTGCGGTCGCCGCCACGCTTGCGGGCGCCCTGCCTGTCCTGGCTTTCCCCGCCCCGGGTCTGTGGTGGTTCGCCCATGTGGCGCTGGTGCCGTGGATCCTGCTGGCCCGCGGCGCGCCCACCGGCAGGCGGGCGCTGAGGGACGGCTGGTGGGGCGGGTTCGGCTTCATGCTGGCGATGCATCACTGGCTGCTGCCGAACCTGCATGTGTTCACCTTCGTCATCGCCGTGCTGCTCGGTGCGCTGTGGGCGCCGTGGGGCTGGCTGGTGCGCCGGCTGCTGGGCGGCGTGCCGTCGGGGCGGGCGGTGGCCGCCGCGCTGCTGGTGCTCCCCTCGGGCTGGCTGGCGATCGAGCTGGTCCGTTCCTGGCAGGGGCTCGGCGGCCCCTGGGGGGTGCTGGGCGCGAGCCAGTGGCAGGTGGAACCGGCGCTGCGGCTGGCGTCGGTGGGCGGGATATGGCTGCCGAGCTTCCTGATCGTGGCGGTGAACGTCGCCGTGGCCGTGCTGGTGGCCCTGCGCCAGGCCTGGGTGCCCGCGGTGGCGGGGCTGGCGCTGGTGGCGGTGGCCGCGTCCGCCGCGTGGGTGTGGTCGCCCCGTCCCGGCACCGATGACCATGTGGCGGTCGCCGTGGTGCAGCCGGGCGTGGTCACGGCGGGTGCCGAGGCCCGGTTCGCCCGCGAGGAGCGCCTCACCCGTGAGCTGGCCGGCCGGGACGTGGACCTGATCGTCTGGGGTGAGAGCAGCGTCGGTTTCGACCTGGCCGCCCGCACCGACCTGGCGCACCGGCTGGCCGCGCTGTCCCGGGAGACGGGCGCGGAGATCCTGGTCAATGTCGACGCACGGCGGGTCGACCGGCCCGGTATCTACAAGAGTTCGGTGCTCGTCGGGCCGGAGGGGCTCACCGGGGACCGCTACGACAAGATGCGGCTGGTCCCGTTCGGCGAGTACATCCCGGCGCGCTCCCTGCTGGGCTGGGCGACCTCCGTCGGCAAGGCGGCGGGCGAGGACCGGATGCGGGGCACCCGGCAGGTGGTGATGGAGTCGGGCGGCGGGCTGCGGTTCGGGCCGATGGTGTGCTTCGAGACCGCCTTCCCCGACATGAGCCGCAGCCTCGCCGAGGACGGCGCCGACCTGCTGCTCGCGCAGTCCTCCACGTCGACGTTCCAGCAGAGCTGGGCGCCCGGGCAGCACGCCTCGCTCGCCGCGCTGCGGGCCGCGGAGACCGGCCGCCCCATGGTGCATGCCACCCTCACCGGTGTGTCGGCCGTGTACGGGCCGAGCGGGCAGCGCATCGGCCCGTGGCTGGGCACGGACGCCAGCACCACCCAGGTGTACGAGGTTCCGCTCGCCCACGGCACCACGCCCTATGTGCGCTTCGGCGACTGGCCGCCGCGGGTCGCCCTGCTGATCCTGGCGTCCTGGGCCGTGACCGCGGCCGTGGTGCGCCTCAGGCGGACGGCTCCCGCACCGCCCGGACCACGCGCTCGCACAGCTCATGAGTGGCCAGCGCGTCCCGGGCGCTGAGCAGCTTGCCCGCGCGCACCGCGTCCAGGAAGGCCAGCACCGCCTGCTCGATGCCCCGCTGCCGGGCCACCGGCACCCAGTCGCCGCGACGCCGCACGGTCGGCTGGCCCTTGTGGTCGATCACCTCGGCGAGGTTGACCACCTGACGCTTGGTGTCCTGGCCGGACACCTCCAGGATCTCCTCGGCCGAGCCGCTGAGCCGGTTCATCACCCCGAGGGCGGTGAAGCCGTCCCCGGCGAGCTGGAGCACCACGTGGTGCAGCAGCCCGTCCACGACGCGCGCCCGCACCGTCATGTCGTCGACCGGTCCGGGGACGAGGAAGCGCAGGGTGTCGACGACATGGATGAAGTCGTCGAGGATCATGGTGCGCGGCTCCTCGGGGAGCCCGACGCGGTTCTTCTGCATCACGATCAGCTCGCGCGGATGGTCCGCGCACTGCGTGTAGCAGGGGGCGTAGCGCCGGTTGAAGCCGACGGCGAGGCTCACCCCGCGCTCCTCGGCGAGCCGCACCAGCCGCTCGGAGTCGGCGAGTTCGTAGGCGAGCGGCTTGTCCACGTAGGTGGGTACGCCCGCCTCGAGCAGCCGGGTCACGATCTGCGGGTGGACCGCGGTCGGCGCGTGCACGAAGGCGGCGTCGAGGTCCTGCGCGAGCAGGGAGTCGAGGTCGGCGTGGCGCTGCCCGTCCGGCAGGTGCAGGCTGTCGGCGACCCGGGCGAGGGTCTCCGGCGTGCGCGTCTGCAGATGCAGCTCGACGCCGGGCTGGAAGCCGAGGACCGGGAGATAGGCCTTCTGCGCGATGTCGCCGAGTCCGATGCAGCCGACCTTCACTGGGTGGTCTCCTCTACGGGGGGTTCGTCTGGATCACGGGGCGGATCTCTGGATCACCGGGCGGATCCGGGAAAGGACTTTCCCTGCCCCGGTCACACTGATCGTCGAGGCGCAGTCGGTCAAGGGCATCACTACGACGAGGCACCGAGCACGCGGAGAAGACTGACACGCAGCGCGTCCCGTGCGGACGCGGCGGACAGCCGGCCCGCGGCCTGCTCCTCGCTCGCGGCATGGCCGAGCGTGATGGTCGCCGAGACCAGCCAGTCGAGGGGGCGCCGGTCGTCGAACGCAGCGCGGCAGGGACTTCGACCACCATGTCCGTACGCTCCGCCGGCGCCGCGCGCGCCGATCTCGTCGCCGACACCGCCCTCGCCCTGCTCGCCGAACGCGGGATGCGCGGGCTGACCCACCGGGCGGTGGACGTGGCGGCCGGACTGCCGCAGGGCTCCACCTCGAACGTGGCCCGCACCCGCCAGGCCCTGCTGGAGCCGGCCGTGCGACGCCTCGCCGACCGGGAGGCGCGGGTGCTCCGCTGGACGAGATGCCGGACCCGGTGGCCGGGACGGAGTCCCTGGTGGACGCCCTCGCGCTCGCCGCCCACCGCGCGCTGACCCGCAACCGCGATCTCACGCCGGCCCGCTACGAACTGGCCCTGGAGGCGACCCGCCGCCCGGAGCTGCGCGCCTACTTCGACGCGGCCGACCGCCAAACCCTCGCCTGGAAGTGCGCGGGCCTGACCGACGAGCAGCTGCGCACCGCGGCGGTGCCGCCCTCCGAGCTGTCCCTGCTGGGGCTGGTGCGGCACATGGCGGACGTGGAGCGGGCCTGGTTCCGCCGGGTGCTGGTGGACGACGACCCCGGGCCGATCTTCTACAGCGAGGCGGATCCGGACGGCGAGTTCCATCTCACCGATGCGGACACCTGGGAGCAGGCCGGCACGGCCTGGCAGGAGGAGATCGCCGCCGCCCGGCGCAACGCGGCGGGCTTCGCCCTGGACGACCTGTCCAAGGGCCACAGCCGGCACGCGGGCGGCCCGGTCTGCCTGCGCTGGATCTACACCCACATGATCGAGGAGTACGCGCGGCACAACGGCCACGCCGACCTGATCCGCGAGCGGCTGGACGGCGCCACCGGCGACTGACCGTCACCCCGGAGGACCGGCGGGGCCTCCGTCCGGGGGCGGAGATCACCCGTGCGGGGCATCCTGTGCCCGTCCGGCCCTCGCGGGGCCGCCGGAACCAGCAGAGTGACGCGGGTGCATCGAACGACGACCGCAGCGACGCTCGCAGTGACCGTGGCCCTGTCGGCCCTGACCGGCTGTGTCACGGTGCAGCGTCCCGCCGCACCCGGACCTGCGGCCCCCTCCCAGTCACCGCTGGCCCGTTCCGACGGGCGCACCGGTCCCCAGATCGTGCAGGCACCTGCCCGTGAGGCCCTGGAGATGGTCGGCCCCTCCCGCCGCCCCACCAAGGGTCCCGCCTCCCTGTCACCCCGCGGCAACCCGGCCACGCCCGCACCGAGGGGCACGGCGCCGGCCGACGACCGCCCCCAGCAGCGGCCCCGCGCCACGCCCCGCCCGGACCGGACCCCGCACCGTCCTCCGGTGGACCTCTCCGGCATCCCGGAGCAGGCCCGCCGGGACCTGCGCAGCACACCGGACATCTGCGGCCTGGGCAAGCGCTACGGCGGCTGGCGCGCGGACAGCCCGGAGACGGTCATCTGCCGGAACGCCTACGGCAGATGACCGCGGCCGGGCGGTGTGTGGACGCAACCGGGGCGGGTTGGCGGACCCGGCGGCGCAGGGCGCTGCCGAGCCAGATCGGCAGAGCTGGCGGCGCAGGGCGCTGCCATGCCGGGTCGGTGAACCCGGCGGTGTTGGGGGGCTGCCAGCGCAGATCGGCGGACCCGGCGGTGTCAGAGGCGCTGCCTCGGCGGCCCGGTCGGCCCCTCGCCCCCGCCGTCGCCCCTGCCCCCGCCCAGCCTCCGCTCCAGGCGCCGGATGGCGCTGCGCACCCCCGCGCCGTAGCGGTCGTCGGCGAGGGTGCCGGCCGCCGAGCGGGCGCGGTGCAGGTGTGCGCGGGCGGCGTCGGAGCGGCCGAGCCGGGCGTAGTCGGCGGCGAGATCGAGGTGCAGGGCCGGGTAGAGGGCACGCACGGCGACGGCTCCCTCGCCGGCGGTCGCGCGGTCGCCGCCCGCCTCCTCGGCCGCCGTCAGCGCCCGCAGATCCCAGGCCAGTTCGGTCTCCGGGTCGTCCTGGGTGTCGGCGAGGCAGCGTGCCAGGGTGCAGCGGTGCAGCGGGTCGCCGTGCTCGCCCAGCTCCGTCCAGAGGCCGAGCAGCCGGTGCCGGGCCTCCTCCCGGTCCCCGGCGTGGTGGAGCATCACGACCTGGCCGATCCGTGTCAGCAGGTCCTCCGCCGCCACCTGCCGCTGCCCTTCGGCCACCGCACCCTCCGCACCGCTCGCCCGCTCGCCCGCTGTCCGCTGTCCGCTGTCCGCTGTCCGCTGTCCGCTCCGACGCTAACGGCAGCGGACGGCGATGCAGGTCAGCCGCACCGTGAGGGGTGGGCCGAATGATCACGCACAGCGTGTGGGAGCCGGCGTCCCGCACCCCGGAAACCGGACCACGGCCCGCGTCAGCCGAGGCACGGCCCGCGTCAGCCGATGTTCGGGATGGTCCAGTCGATCGGCTCGTGCCCCTGCGCGGCGACCGCCTCGTTGATCTGGCTGAACGGGCGCGAGCCGAAGAACTTCTTCGCCGACAGCGGCGAGGGGTGCGCCCCCTTGACCACCGCGTGCCGCGACTGGTCGATCAGCGGCAGCTTCTTCTGCGCGTAGTTGCCCCACAGCACGAACACCGCCGGGTCGGGCCGCGAGGCCACCGCGCGGATCACCGCGTCGGTGAACTTCTCCCAGCCGCGGCCCTTGTGCGAGTTGGCCTCGCCCGCGCGGACCGTGAGCACCGCGTTGAGCAGCAGCACGCCCTGCTCGGCCCACGGCATCAGATAGCCGTTGTCCGGGATGGGCGTGCCCAGATCGGCGTTGAGCTCCTTGTAGATGTTCCGCAGCGACGGCGGGATCTTCACCCCGGGGCGGACCGAGAAGCACAGGCCGTGCCCCTGGCCCTCCCCGTGGTACGGGTCCTGTCCGAGGATCAGGACCTTGACCTTGTCGTACGGCGTGGCGTCCAGCGCCGCGAAGACCTCCTCGCGGGGCGGGTAGACGGGACCCTTCGCCCGCTCCTCCTCGACGAACTCGGTCAGCTCCTTGAAGTAGGGCTGCTGCAGCTCGTCGCCCAGAACCCCGCGCCAGGACTCGGGCAGCATGGCGATGTCGGTCACGTCAACGTCCTCACGGTCGTGGTCACTTGCAGGTCTCAGAACCTACCGGTGACCACTGACATCGCGCCCCGCGAACGGCCTTCCCCCGCTCTACCAGCTGGTCTTCCGGGACAGCTCCCACAGGGTCATGATCGTGGACGGGTCCAGGGACCGCTCGGCGCCTGAGATGTCCCGGCTCACCGCCAGGAACTGGCGGCCCTGCCACAGCGGCAGCAGACGGACGTCGTCGACCAGGATCTGCTGGGCCTCCTCGAACTGCTTCACCACGTTGCCGCGGTCGCTCTCCCTGCGGGAGGTGGGCAGCAGCTTCTGGGTGATCTCGGTGGCCTCGTACGGGGTGCCCAGCGCGTTCTGCTTGCCCACGAACGGGGCGATGTAGTTGTCCGCGTCCGGGAAGTCCGGGAACCAGCCACGGCCGAACACCGGGTACTCGCCCTTCTGGTAGCCGGTGACGTACGTCTTCCAGGGCCGGCTCTTGAGCGTGATCTTGAACAGGCCGGAGGAGTCCAGCTGCCGCTTCAGCTCCTTGAACAGCAGAGCCGTCTCCGAGCCGTAGCGGTCGGTGGTGTACCAGAAGGTGAGCGGCACCGGTTCGGTGATGCCGGCCTCGGTGAGGATCTGCCGGGCCTTCTCGACGCTCGGGTCGCCGAAGTCGTCGAAGAAGCCGGTCGTGTGGCCGGCCACCCCCTTGGGGACCATGGAGTACAGGGGGTCGACGGTGTCCTTGTAGACCTTGTGCGCGATGGCCCCGCGGTCGACGATCTGGGCGATGGCCTGGCGGACGGCCTTCTTGCCGACCCAGGGGTGCTTGGGGTTGAACACCAGGTAGCTGATGTCGGCGCCGGTGCCCTCGACCAGCTGGAGGTCCTCCTCCTTGGAGGTCTTGCCCTGGAGCTTTATGACGTCGGCGGCGGCCAGACCGCGGTCGGTGAGGTCGATCTGCTCGTCCCGGAGCGCCTTGACCATGGAGGCGGAGTCCTGGAAGTAGCGGATCGTCACCGCGTTGTTCTTGTGCTCCGCGTAACCCTTGTACTTGTCGTTGCGGACGAGTTCGGCCCGCTTGCCCTCCTCGTAGACCTGGAGCTTGTACGGCCCGGAGCCGACGACGCTCCGCTCCTTGCGGAGGCTGTCGGCCGGGTAGGCCTTCGGGGAGACGATCGCCATGGCGGGCGTGGAGAGCACGAACGGGAAGGTGGCGTCGGGCTGGTTGAGGTGGAAGACGACCTCGCGCTCGTTGGGCACCTGCACCCGGTCGAGGCTGGTCAGCAGACCGGCCGGGCCACCGTTGACGTTGATCATGCGGATCCGGTCGATGGAGTGTTTGACCGCCTTGGCGTCGAGAGGGGTGCCGTCGGAGAACTCCAGGCCCTCACGCATCTCGCAGCGGAAGACGCGGTTGGAGTTGTCGGTGAACTCGCAGTTCTCCGCGGCGTCCGGCTGGGGTGTGGACGAGCCGACGGGGTAGCTCAGCAGGGTCTGATAGATGTTGCGGAACAGTTCCCAGGAGCCGTCCCAGGAGGCGGCAGGATCCAGCGTGCTGGGGGCACTGGTCGTTCCGACAACGATCGGTCCCTCGTCCTCCGGGGTGTCGGACGACAGGACGCCACAGCCGGCGACCAGCGCCGATATGGACGCGATGGCCGCCACGCGCCGCAGGCATCGGTTCCGGTTGAACACGCGCACGCTCCTCGATCTGCCATACCAAGGGTCGGCAGACCTTACCGCAGTGTTCCGCCTGGTGGCTGCACTCCGTACGGTCCTTGAGACGAGACGCCCGATGACTACGATGTCAAAGGCCCTGTGCGGCTCCGATACACCGGCACGGCCGCCGTTTTGGTCAACGGGCGCCCGTGCCGGGGTTCGTGCTGACGCCGGCACATCCGATGCCGGCGTCAGCACATGAGGTGCCGCTCGGCTCAGGCGACACCCGCGTTCAGGAAGATGCCGCCGTCGACCACCAGGGTCTGGCCGGTGACCCAGTCCGACTGCTCGGAGGTGAGGAAGGCCGCGGCGCCCCCGATGTCGGACGGCACGCCGAGCCGGCCCAGCGGGTAGGCCGCGGCGGCCTCCGCCTCCCGGCCCTCGTAGAGCGCCTGGGCGAACTTGGTCTTGACCACGGCCGGGGCGATCGCGTTGACCCGCACCTTGGGCGCGAACTCGTGCGCCAGCTGGACGGTCAGGTTGATCATCGCGGCCTTGCTGACGCCGTAGGCGCCGATGAAGGGCGAGGGCGCGAGGCCCGCGACGGAGGCGATGTTGACGATCGCGCCGCCGTTGTCCTTCTGCCAGGCGTGCCAGGTGCGCTGGGCGAAGCCGAGGGCCGAGATCACATTGGTCTCGAACACCTTGCGGGCCACGTTCAGGTCGAGGTCGGCGATCGGCCCGAACACCGGGTTGGTCCCGGCGTTGTTGACCAGGAAGTCGACCCGGCCGAAGGTCTCCATGGTGCGCTCGACGGCGGCGGCCTGGTGCTGCTCGTCGTGCGCCTTGCCGACGACGTACATGGCGCGGTCGGCGCCGAGCCGCTCGACGGCCTCCTTGAGGGAGTCCTCGTTGCGGCCGGTGATGCAGACGCGGTCACCGCGTGCGACGAGGGCCTCGGCGACGCCGTAGCCGATGCCCCGGCTGGCGCCGGTGACCAGGGCGACCTTGCCCGAGAGTTCCACTGAAGTCATGTTCCGGTCTTCCTAGTCGAGGGGTCCGCCGGCCACGTACAGCACCTGGCCGGAGACGAATCCTGCCGCGTCGCCGGTGAAGAAGGCGATCGCGTTGGCGACGTCCTCGGGCTCGCCGACGCGGGCGACGGGGATCTGGGTGGCGGCGGCGGCCTTGAAGTCCTCGAAGCCCATGCCGACCCGTTGCGCGGTGGCCTTGGTCATCTCGGTGGCGATGAAGCCGGGGGCGACGGCGTTGGCGGTGACGCCGAACTTGCCGAGCTCCTTGGCGAGGGTCTTGGTGAAGCCCTGCAGACCGGCCTTGGCGGCGGAGTAGTTGACCTGGCCGCGGTTGCCGAGCGCGGAGGAGGACGACAGGTTGACGATCCGGCCGAAGCCGGCGTCCACCATGTGCTTCTGGCAGGCCCGCGACATCAGGAAGGCGCCGCGCAGGTGCACGTTCATGACGGTGTCCCAGTCCGCGACGCTCATCTTGAACAGCAGATTGTCGCGCAGCACGCCCGCGTTGTTCACCAGGATGGTGGGAGCGCCGAGCTCCTCGGTGATCCGCGCGACGGCGGCCTCGACCTGCGCCTCGTCGGAGACGTCACAGCCCACGGCGATGGCCTTGCCGCCGGCGGCGGTGATCTTCTCGACGGTGTCCTTGCAGGCGGCCTCGTCGAGGTCGAGCACGGCGACCGCGCGGCCCTCGGCGGCCAGTCGTACGGCGGTGGCGGCGCCGATTCCGCGCGCGGCGCCGGTGACGACCGCGACCCGCTGCTCAGTGGTGGACATTGCTGCTTCTCCTCGCCCTTGGGATGCGGCTCCTGCGGCCGTCACCGATGGGTGAGCGACCGCTTAGTACCTTCAGCAGACGTGACGCTAGAAGCCCTGGCACCCGGTGTCAACGGCACACCCGCGTCTGTGATCCATTCCCCGCCGCTTCTCGCCTCAGCCCGGCCACCCTCTCGCTTCGGACC
This sequence comes from Streptomyces thermocarboxydovorans, assembly GCF_039524635.1. Classification (NCBI taxonomy): domain Bacteria; kingdom Bacillati; phylum Actinomycetota; class Actinomycetes; order Kitasatosporales; family Streptomycetaceae; genus Streptomyces; species Streptomyces thermocarboxydovorans. The sequence continues at coordinate 94,501 of NZ_BAAAGU010000009.1, forward strand.
GGTTCGCCTTCGCTCGGTTCGGCCCGCCCTTCGCTTCGGCCCTGACCGGCCGGGGTACAGGGCGATATCGCGCCCCGGCCGTCCGCGGCACCCGATCGGCCTACGGCTGCGCGCCCCGGCGCCGGGCCGCCCCTGGGGCCTTTCGTTTGGATCAGCCCGCGGGAATCGCCGGCGCCTTGTCAGCACCGGTGAGCGGGGTCTGGTGCGTGCAGCTGCAAGGCGGAGGAGGGCGCCGATGCGGAGCATCGGCAACCGGTGACAACGCCGCAGATGTGCGTGCCAGACCCCGCGTCCGCGGGCTGCTCCAGACGACAGGCCCTAGCGTCGAAACGCGAGCCACCCGCGAGGGGAAAGGAGGCGCGTCATGCGTCGTCGCACCGGTGCCCTGGGCACGCTGATCGCGCTCACCGCGACCCTGCCCCTGGCCGGTACCGCGCACGCCGGGCCCGATGTGGACCTGGACTGCGGTGACTTCCGCTGGCAGGAGGACGCCCAGCTGGTGTTCGACGCGGACCGGCGTGATCCGCACCGGCTGGACGAGGACGCGGGTCCCGACGACGGCATCGCCTGCGAGGCACTCCCCCGCCGCTACGACCAGGGCGACACCTCCTCCACGAGCCGCCCCCGGCCGGGCACCCCGACGCCCGCCCCGGTCACTCCGTCTCCTGCCTCCGCCTCTCCAAGCACTCCCACTTTCACTCCCGCTCCTACGCCTTCGCCCACGCGCACCGCGCCCCCGGCCACGGCGACCGCGGCCACCGGCAGCGCTCCCGCCGTGCCGCCCACGACGGCGGCGCCCTCCCCGCCGCGGGGCGTGGCGGGCGGCCTGGGCGGCGCGTCGGACGCGGGACCGGCCGCCTGGGAGGTGGCGGTCGGCGCGGTGTTCGCGGCGAGCGCGGCCGCGGCGGGCGGCTACCTGATCAGGCGCCGCCGCGCCTGACGCCGGTCACCGCACCGGTCACCGCACCAGCACCTGGAGCAGCCGCTCCGTCTCGGCCGCCGGGTCGGCGGTGAGCCCGGTGTGCACCGGGCCGGGCTGCACGATGGTGGAGCGGGGCGCGATCAGCCAGCGGAAACGGCGCCCGGCGTCGTCCCGCGCCGCCTGGCCCGCCGCGTCGCCGCCCGCGCACACCTGCTCGACGGCACGCAGCGCGGCCCGGACCCCGGCCAGGTCCACGTCCGGGTCGAGGGCCAGCAGCCTGGCCTCGTCGAGATGGGTGCGGGCGGCGACGAACCCGAGGGGCCGGCAGTACACCAGCACCCCGGCGTTGACGCACTCGCCGCGTTCGATGCGCGGGACCACGCGCAGCACGGCGTACTCGTAGACATGGCGGTCGCCCGCCCGACGGCCGCTCATCGGTCGCCTCCGAGTCCCTGGATGCGCTGGTGGACGGTGGGGGCGCGGTCGAGCAGCGGCCGGGCGTAGGCGCGGCGCAGCTCGTCGGGGGTGTCGAAGCCCGGCTCGCCGGTCAGCCAGGCGTCCGGGATCTCGGCGGTGACCTCGGCGAGCAGGTCTTCGGTGACCCGGGGCGCGAGGTCGGCCGCGGCGGACGCCACGTCGGGGGCGAAGGGCCGCAGGGCGTGGTCGCCGGCGTCGTAGGGGCGGGCGGCCAAGGCGGCGGCGCCGGGCCAGTTGTGGTGCCAGATCATGGTCGCCCCGTGGTCCACGAGCCACAGCTCGCCGCGCCGGCGCAGCAGGTTGGGGTTGCGCCAGGAGCGGTCCACGTTGCCCACCAGGGCGTCGAACCAGACGATCCGCCCGGCCTCCTCCGCGCTCACGTCGAAGGCGAGCGGGTCGAAACCGAGCGCCCCGGAGAGGAAGTCCATGCCGAGGTTGGTGCCGCCGCTGGACTTCAGCAGCTGCTGCACCTCCTCGTCGGGTTCGCCCAGCCCGAGCACGGGATCGACCTCGACGGTGACCAGGCGCGGCACGCGCAGTCCCAGCCGGCGGGCGAGTTCCGCGCAGACCACCTCGGCCACCAGGGTCTTGCGGCCCTGTCCGGCGCCGGTGAACTTCAGGACGTAGGTGCCGAGGTCGTCGGCCTCGATCAGTCCCGGCAGCGAGCCGCCCTCGCGCAGCGGCGCGATGTACCGGGTGGCGGTGACTTCCTTGAGCATCGCCCCAGGCTACTGGCGTGTCCCCGCAGGTCGGGCGCGCCTCGGGCCCAAAGGCGTGCGTGTGCGGCGGCCGGGCACGGCCTGCCTCCCGGTTGCTCCCGGCCGGTCCGGCTGCGGCAGATCGTGAACGGGGCGGGCCCGCGGGCCGTACCTGAGACCGGATCGCGAACCCGACCGGAAGGAAGTCCCCGGCATGACCAGCGCATCGCAGCAGCCCGCACCGGGACCGGCGCGTCGGACCGTCGTGGCGGCGGTCGGAGCGGTGGGTCTCACCGCCGCGCTGACCGCGTGCTCCGGCTCGGACGACGGCGGCTCCACCTCGGTGGACGCCGGCTCGGACGGCCAGGGCGGCGGGGGTTCGGGCGGGGGCGACGCGGCCGCCGGTGGTGCCGCCCTGGCGTCCACCGCGGAAATCCCCGAGGGCGGCGGCAAGGTGTTCGCCGACGAGAAAGTGGTGGTGACGCAGCCGAAGGCGGGCGAGTTCAAAGCGTTCTCGGCGACCTGCACCCATCAGGGCTGTGTGGTCAAAGGCATCGCCGACGGGGTCATCAACTGCCCCTGCCACAACAGCAAGTTCTCCATCGCCGACGGCAGTGTGCAGGGCGGGCCGGCACCCAAGCCGCTGCCCGCCGTGGAGATCACCGTGAACGGGGACTCCATCACGCTCGCCTGAGCGGTCAGTGCCGGACCGTACGGCACTGGTGGGCGCGGGTCTCCGCGGGGCCGGGCTCGCCGGGCGGGCCGGCCAGGTGGGTCAGCAGTTCGCCGGTGGTCGTCAGGGTGGCGACCAGGGCGAGGGTGTGGCGGATCAGGGCGCGGGTGTAGTCGGCGGGCACGCCCGCGATGGCGTCCGTGGGGACGACCACGGTGTATCCGCGGTTCACCGCGTCGAACACGGTGTTGGGCACGGCCACATTGGCCGAGACGCCGGTCACGATCAGGGTGTGACAGCCGAGGTTGCGTAGCAGTGCGTCGGCCTCGGTGCCCTGGATCGGGGAGAGCCCGTGCAGCCGCCGCACCACGAGGTCCTCGTCGGTGACCTCGATCGGGGCGGCGACGCGGACGGCGGCGCTGCCGGTCAGCTGCCGTACCGGGAGCCGTTCGGCGGCGCGGAACAGCCGGGCGTTGCGGCCGGCGCCCCGGCCGTCCGGGCGGCGTTCGGCGACGGCGTGCAGCACCTGGACGCCGCGTGCGTGCGCGGCGGCGACGAGGCGGGCGATGTTGCCGAGCGCGCCCGAGGAGCGGGCCTCCTCGGCGAGTTCGGGCAGCGCGCTGTCGGGTCCGACGACGCCCTCCTGGCACTCGACGGTGAGCAGGGCGGTGCCGGCCGCGTCGAGCGGGTGGCCGAGCTGGGTGTGCAACGGCACGGTTCCCCCTGGGCGTCGGCTGGTGGGCGGGGTGAGGTTAGTCACGATTGCGTGCGGAAGGAAGACATCTCATCCTTCTCTGACGTGATGTCAGAGGATCATCTCTGGCACGACGTGGGAGCAGGACGGGAACAAGAGGGGGACGTATGGCCGCCACGCAGCGCCGGGGCCGGAAGATCATGATGACGCCCGGTGAGCTGGACGAGTTCCTCACCACGCAGCGCACCTGCCGGGTCGCCACGGTGTCCGCGGACGGCATGCCGCACGTCAGCGCCCTGTGGTTCGTCTGGGACGGCACCTCGCTGTGGCTGTACTCGGTGGTGCGGAGCAAGCGGTGGGCGCAGCTGCGCCGGGATCCGCGGGTGGCGGTCGTGGTGGACACCGGCGAGGAGTACGAGGAGCTGCGCGGGGTGGAGCTGTCGGGCCGGGTGGAGTTCGTGGGCGAGATCCCGCGCACCGGTGAGCTGTGCGCCGAACTCGATGTCCCCGAGACGCTGTTCGCCCGCAAGAACTTCGGGCTGGACGAGATGCCGCACGACGGCCGGCACGCCTGGCTGCGGCTGACCCCGGAGAAGATCGTGTCCTGGGACTTCAGAAAGCTGGGCGCGGTGCGGTAGCCGGCCGCACCCGGCCTTCCTGCCCGCCTCCTGGAGCGCGTGCACCGCGGCCCGGATTGGGGAAGACCTCGTCCCGGTCAGACCGGCACCGTGTCCGCCGCCTCGGCCTGCGGCCGGCCGCGCGCTCCGCGCGCCTCGCTCATCGCCAGGCCCGCGACCGAGCCCAGCATCAGCAGAGTGCCGGCCAGTGTCGTCACGGTGAGCCGCTCGCCGAGCAGGGTGACCGCGAGCACCGCCGCGCTCACCGGCTCCAGCAGCATGATCACGGAGACCGTGGCGGACCGGACGACGGCCGCACCGGCGAAGTAGAGGCCGTAGGCGAGCGCCGTCGGCACGGTCGCGATGTAGGCGATCAGTCCCGCCAGCAGGGCGGGGTCGTCGGCGTGCGGCAGCAGGCCCTCGACCGCCGCCAACGGCAGCAGCAGCACGCTGGTGACGGCGAAGGCGTCGACGGTCGTCCCGGAGGCGTCCGTCCGGCCGTCGCGGCCCCACCAGCGGGTGAGCAGGGTCATCGCCGAGTACCCGGCGGCGGACAGCAGTGCGAGCAGCACGCCCCAGGCGTCCACCGTGGCCTTTCCCCCGCCGAGCACGAGCACCACGAGGCCGAGCAGTGCGCCCGCCACCGCGGCGGCTCCGGTGCCTCCCAGCCGCTCCCCGAGGAACACCCGCGCCCCGAGCGCGATGAGCACGGGCCCGGCACCGAGGGTGACCACGGTGGCGACGGCGAGGCCGGTGGCGGAGACGGCGGCGAAGTAGGCCGTCTGGAAGACGGCGAGCCCGGCCCCGGTGGCCGCGGCACGCAGCGCACGGCGCCGCAGCGGCTCGGGCCCGGCGGTCCGGGCGCGCGGCAGCAGCAGGCGGGCCCCGAGCAGCAGCACCAGCCCGGCCGCGCAGCGCCAGAAGGACAGGGTGACGGGCCCCATGTCACCGGCCCGGTAGGCCAGGGATGCTGCGGCGCCCGCGGTGCCCCAGGCGGCACCGGCGACGATCAGATAGAGCAGGCCACGCCCGACAGGCAGGGCCGAGGAAGCGTTCGACACGAGTTCTCTCCGCAGAAGCGCGCACACGCCCGAGCGGGCGGGGCGCGGAAGTTCGGAAGGATTCCGCGACGTCGAGCCGGATCAGCGCTCAACGGGAGCGCCGGCTCGGCGAAATCCAGGGACCTCGTCTGCGGGCAGCACCGTCAGACCCGGCGAGCTGCCGGGCCTGGGGACGGAAGGGCCCGCCTCAGGCGGCCGGGGGCGGAAGAACAAGTGCGCGCGCGTGCATGATCAGCACCTTAGGCCGCCTTCCCCGGAGCGGACAACTCCCGTTCGGGTCCGCCACCGGCCACGGGCTGCTCCGAGCCCTTCGCCGGGGCGGAGGACTGGGCGATGAAGGCGCCCGCCAGCACGACCACACCGCCGACGATCTGCGGCGCCGACAGATGCTCGCCGAGCAGGACCCATGCCAGTACGGTCGCGATGACCGCTTCCAGGCAGGCCACCACGCCGGCGACCTGGGGCGAGAGGCGGCGCACCGACAGGACGCCGGTGACATAGGCGATCACCGTGGCGAGCAGGACGATCCAGGCCAGCAGCGCGAACGCGGCGACCGGGGTGCCGTTCATCTCCGCGCTGCCCGCGAGCACCGGCCAGTCCATGGACCAGGGGCGGGCGACGACGGTGAGGACGGCGGCGCCGATCAGCAGCCCGTAGGCGATGACACCGAGCGGGTCGGGTGCCTCGTCCCCGGCGTCGCCGCCCCGGTCGGAGAGGACGAAGTAGCCGACCTGGCAGCAGGCGGCGCCGAGCGCCAGCAGCAGTCCGAGGGCGTCGAAGCCGAGCCCGGCCCACACCTCCACGACGCAGGCGAGTCCGCCGACCGCCAGCACCACGCCGACCGCGGCGGCGCGGGTCACCGGCCGGCGCTGCACATACCGCACCCAGCCGAGGACCAGCGCCGGCGCCAGATACTCGACCAGCAGCGCCACACCGACGGGGATCCGGGAGATGGCGGCGAAGTAGCAGGCCTGCACACCGGCGACGGCGAACAGCCCGAACCCGGCGAGCAGCCCCGGACGGCTGCGCAGCAGCCCCCGGTGACGCACCGCCAGTGGCACCATGACGAGGGCGCCGCCGGCCACCCTGAGCCAGACGACGTGGAGCGGGTCGAGTCCCGCCTCGATCAGCGGCTTGGCCGCGACACCGGATCCCCCGAAGGCCACGGCGGACAGCAGGGCAAGGCCGAGGCCTATGCCTTTGCCGCGATGGCTCCGGGTGCTGACAGATGTATGCACCGGCCCATGATGACAGGCGACGACAGGAGCGTCACCCCCTATGACACCTGTCTCACGGGCTGGACGGCAGGGCAGCGCGCGGCGGCGGAGGGGGCTGCGGAAGCGTCAGGCCACCAAGGCGTCCCGGATGCCGGTCCGTTCACCAGGAGGCCGGGTCCTGGCGCCCTACGGGGCACTCCCCGCCGGCGCCGCCGGGCGACGGGTCCGCCGACCCGTCCTCGTGACGGCCGTTGAGCGTCTCGACGCGGGTGTACACATCGTGCGGGTCGATGCCGGCCCGCTGCAGGACCTCGACGGCCCGCGCCTGAGGGTCGGTGACGAGCGCCGCGAGCAGGTCCACGCCCCGGACCGCGGCGTCGTCGCGGCGCCGGGCGCGCTCCTGGGCGTGCTCCATGCAGGCGGCGGCCAGCGGCGAGAACCCCTCGGCCTCCGTCACCACGGGAACGCCGCCGGAGTCCTCGACCCCGCCCTGCCAGCGCAGTCCGTAGCCGATGCTGCGCTGGACCAGGTAGCCGAGCAGCCGGGCGATCCCCGGGCCGTCGCCGAAGACGGACCGGACCTCGGCGTCGCTCTCCAGCAGCGAGTGCAGCAGATGAGCGGTGTCGATCTGCCGGTCCCCGTCCCGGAGCACCCGGCGGCGGGCACCGGCGACGGCCGCAGCCAGCTCCGGGCTGAGCCTGGCATCGTTGTCCGCGCTCCGGCCGGACCGCTCCTGCGGTTCCCGGTCGGACTGGCGTGGGATACGGGGTTGCACGTCCCCCACCTCATCAGCCCCAGGGAGCCTGGTCATCCCCGGCGGGAAGCATTCCGGCGTCCCACAGGAAGCTGACACGGCCGCCCGGCATCTCCTCCTTGCGGATGAGATCAGGCCGTTCTTCCCCGAGGGGCGCGCGCCGCCTTGCGCCGCGCCCCCGAGGGCAACCGATGAACCGCGCCGTTGGTCCAACTGGGTCATGGAGAGCAGCTGCTGGCTGGTGGCCCTGCCCGCGGTGGACGGCAGACAGTACGTCTACCGCGTGCACGCCCCCGTGAACGCGCTGCTCGCCGACCTGTTCTGGGAGGCATGGCACTGCCACGACGAGGGCCCCCATCCCGCGCGTGCGACATCTTCGACGCGGCGGTCATACGCCGGATCGGCTGACGACCCGGCACCCCTCCTGCCGCACCGGCACGGCGCCCCGCACCTGTCGTGTGCGGGGCGCCGTGCCGGGCCCCCGTGGGGGTGACGGTCCGTCAGTGCTCGTCGGCGAGGATCAGATACAGCTTCTGGCGGGCCTCGTTGATGACGGCGAGGGCCTTCTCGCGCTGCTCCTTGCTGCCGGTCTTCCAGACCTGCCCGAAGGCCTCCATCAGTCCGAAGCCGGCCTGGCGGATCTCGTTGAGCGCCTCCCAGTCGACCCCGCGCGAGGCCTCCTCCCAGGGAGCCTCGGGGCCTTCCTCGGAGGCCGCCCGGCCCTCCTCGGTGAGCGAGAACAGCCGCTTGCCGCCCCCACCCTCGGTCTCACTGGTGATCAGCCCCTCGTCCTCCAGCAGCTGGAGGGTCGGGTACACCGAGCCGGGGCTGGGCTTCCAGGCCCCTCCGCTGCGCTCGGCGATCTCCTGGATCATCTCGTAGCCGTGCATGGGCCGGTCCTTCAGCAGGGCGAGGATCGAGGCCCGCACATCACCGCGCCGTGCCCTGCCCCTCGGTCCGCCGCGCCCTCGTCCGCCCCAGGGGCCGTGTCCGAATCCCGGACCGAAGCCCGGCCCCCCGCCGGGACCTCCGGGCCCGAAGGGCCCGAACGCCGCCCGCAGCCGCTCGGCATCTGCGACGAAACCGCCGCGCCGCTCGCCGTGACCGCACCCGTGCTCGTAACCGTGCGTACGCATCGCCAACCACTCTCCATTCCATCGTTGATCTGTCGCGATGCCTCAACGATATATCGGTACGCGGGATGCGGCAAGGCCCGGCCCGAGCGCGGTGCGGAAATCGGCCACAGTCCGGTCACGCGGCGGGAACGCCGCCGACGAAGGTGCGTTCCGGCGGCGAGGCCACGAGTTCGACGGTGGTGCCGGCCCGGAGGTCGTCGCCGAGGACCCGCGTGATCGCATCGGTGAGCGCGGCGCCGAGGCGTGCGGTGATCTCGGCGGCGTCGGGGCGGTCGAAGACGCCGGCACGGACACCCAGGACCACCGAGGCGCATGTGTCCACGGCCTTGCCGCCCTGCCCGAAGCGCCCCGCGGGAACCCCGGCCAGGCGGATGCCGACGAGGTCGCGGGCCCAATCGCCGTAGACGCCCACGACCGCGTCGGTCAGCGCGGCGATCAGCGCGGACTCGCTCTGCTGGCCCACCTGGAGTACGACGGCCCCACGAGCATCAACGAGCTGGCCGACCGGCTGGAGGTGGCCCCGACCACGGTCAGCCTCATGGTCAGCGAACTGTCACGGCCGGGCATCCTGCAGCGCACCGCCGATCCTGCCGACCGCCGTCGCCGCATCGTCGCCATCGCCCCCGCCTACGCCGCGGCGATCGGCGAATGGCTCTCCGGCAGCGCCTCCGCCTGGGAACGTGTCATGCGCGATCTGAGCCCCGCGGAACGCGCCACGGTCATCAAGGCCCTGCACGCCTACGAGGCCGCCCTGGAGCAGTCGGCCCGCCGGCAGCCGAACGCGTAGCTCGTCAGCGGGCCGGGACCGGCCCGCCCGAGTCGGACGCCGGACCCCGGCAACCGGGCCAGCACTCGTGAATTGGCCTTGGCCCGGTGCTTCGGGCGGCCCCTACGGTCGGGGCATGCGGATCCGAATCGTCGATGCCTTCGCCGACCGTCCCTTCGCCGGTAACCCCGCCGGGGTGCTGCTCCTTGACGCCTTTCCGGACGACGTCTGGCTGCAGAACGTCGCCCTGGAGGTGAACCACGCCGAGACCGCGTTCGCCCATCCGCTCCCCGCGGGCGGTGAGGCCGACTGGGCGCTGCGCTGGTTCACCCCCGCCACCGAGGTCGCCATGTGCGGCCATGCCACGCTCGCCACCGCCCACGTCCTGCGCTCCACCGGCGCCCATGAGGGGCCGGTGCGGTTCGCCACCCGCAGCGGGGTGCTGATCGCCACGCCCGAGGAGGACGGGTCGATCACCCTGGACTTCCCCACGGCGCCGCTGACGCCCGTCGAGATCCCCGAGGGCCTGGTGAAGGCCCTGGGCGCCGAGCCGCTGGCCGCGTACGACACCGGCCCTCAGGTCGGGGACCTGCTCGTCGAGCTGGCGGCCGAGGAGGACATCCACGCACTGCGGCCCGGCATCAGGGCGCTGTGCGAGCACTCCGAGCGCGGCATCATCGCCACGGCCCGCGCGGCGGACCCCGCCGGCGGCTACGACTACGTCTCGCGCTGCTTCTTCCCCGACGTCGGCATCGACGAGGACCCGGTCACCGGCAGCGCCCACACCGCGCTGGCCCCGTACTGGTCCGAGCGGCTGGGCCGTACCGACCTCACCGGTCTGCAGGCCTCGGCCCGCTCCGGCCGCGTCCGCACCCGGCTGCACGGCGAGCGCACCCTGCTGAGCGGCCGGGCGGTGACCGTCATCGACGGGGAACTGCTGGTCTGACCGCCCCGTTCCCGGCGGGGGCGCCCCGGTGCGCCCCGTCCCGGTCACGCCGTCGGCAGCCAGTCGGCCTTCCCCGCCAGCAGCGCGTATCCGACGAACGCCCCGATGTCGAGCAGCGTGTGCGCCACCACCAGCGGGCCCACCCGGCCCCAGCGGCGGTACAGCCAGACGAAGACCACGCCCATCACCATGTTGCCGATGAAGCCGCCGATGCCCTGGTAGAGGTGGTACGAGCCGCGCAGCACCGAGCTCGCCGCCAGCGAGGCCCCCGGCGACCAGCCCAGCTGCCCGAGCCGGCGCAGCAGATAGCCGACGACGATGACCTCCTCGACGACGGCGTTCTCCAGCGCCGAGAGGATCAGCACCGGGAACTTCCACCACACCTCCGGCAGCGCCTCCGGCACCACGGTGAGGTTGAAGCCGAGGCCGCGTGCGGCCAGGTAGAAGGCGATGCCGGTGCTGCCGATCACGGCCGCGATCACCGCGCCGCGCGCCAGGTCGGACCAGGGGCGGGTGCGGTCGAAGCCGAGGGTGCGCAGCCCCTCTCCCTCCCGCATCAGGAAGTGGGCGACGAGGGCGACCGGCACCAGGGCGGTGGCGATGCCGAACAGCTGCCAGGCCAGGTCGAGCCAGGGGCGGCCGGGCGCGGCCGAGGCGTTGAGGGTGGCCGCCTGGTCCTTCAGGCCCCCCGGTTTGGTGACCGAGCCGATGAAGCTGATCAGCGCGGACACGCCGCTCGCGCCGAGGGACAGCGCGAGCACCAGCAGCATCTCGCTGCGCAGCACCGTCCGCGACAGCCCTGCCCGGGCATGAGAATCGGCCGCCCCCGGGCCTGCCTCCGCCTGCACACCTGCCTCCACTTCACCGACCGGTCCGATCAGGTCCGATCAGTATGAAGGGCGCGGCCGTGCGTGCGCCGACGGCCGGGGACGCCGGTCAGGGCGGGGACGCCGGTCAGGGCGGGGACGCCGGTCAGGCCGTCGGGACCGGCTCCGGCAGGCCGATCGGCCAGGTGTGGACGGGATCGCCCTGCTCCATCAGGGCCCGGTACCGGCGGGTGGTGGCGGCGAGGGCGGCGTCCCGCGGCAGGCCCTGCTCCAGGGCCCTGTGGAAGGTGGCCGCCTGCCAGCTCGCTCCGTTGGTCCGGCGCCGGCACCGCTCCTCGATCACCCCGAGGTACAGGTCCCGGTCGGCCGGTTCGATGCCCCAGGCGTCCAGCCCGGCCTCGGCCAGCGGCAGCAGCTCGTCCCGGACCAGGGCGACGGCGTCGACCTCGGTGGTGCCGCCGTAGCGGCCGCGGCGGGGCCAGGTGAGGCGGGCGTCGATGCCGTGCTTGCACGCGGCGTCGAAGTTCGCGGCGGCCGCCTCGAAGGGCAGCCGGGACCACACCGGGCGGCTCTCCTCGGCGAGGGCGCGGACCACCCCGTAGTAGAAGGCCGCGTTCGCCACCACGTCGGTGACGGTGGGCCCGGCGGGCAGCACGCGGTTCTCCACCCGCAGATGGGGGACGCCGTCGGCGACGCCGTAGACCGGGCGGTTCCAGCGGTAGATGGTGCCGTTGTGCAGGACCAGCTCGGCGAGCGAGGGTGCGCGGCCCTTGTCCAGCGCCTCCAGGGGGTCCTCGTCGTCGCAGATGGGCAGCAGGGCCGGGAAGTAGCGCAGGTTCTCCTCGAAGAGGTCGAACGCCGAGGTGATCCACCGCTCCCCGAACCAGGTCCGCGGCCGCACGCCCTGCGCCTGCAGCTCGGGCGGGCGGGTGTCGGTGGACTGCTGGAACAGCGGCGGCCTGGACTCGCGCCACAGCTCACGGCCGAACAGGAACGGGGAGTTGGCGCCGACCGCGATCTGCGCGGCGGCCACCGCCTGCGCCGCGTTCCACACGTCGGGGAAGCGGGCCGGGGTGACCTGCAGATGCAGCTGCACGGAGGTGCAGGCGGCCTCGGGGGCGATGGACTTCGAGGTGCAGCGCAGGTGTTCCACGCCGTCGATGTCGAGACTGAAGTCCTCTCCGCGGGCGGCCACGATCTGATCGTTGAGCAGGGTGTAGCGGTCGACGTCGGAGAGGTTCGAGGAGACCAGGTCGTCCCGGTCCAGCGTCGGCAGAATGCCGATCATCACGATTCCGGCGTCCACCTCGCGGGCTTTCCGGTCGGCATACGCGAGTGAGGTCCGCAGTTCCTCGGCGAGCCGGTCGAATACCCGCCCCTGAAGCCGGTGCGGGGCGATGTTCACTTCCAGATTGAACATGGCGAGTTCCGTCTGGAAGTCCCGGCTCGCGATGCGTTCGAGCACCTGGGCATTCAGCATTCTCGGCATGCCGTCGGCACCCGCGAGATTCAATTCGATCTCCAGCCCCATGAGATTCTTGGGGCGGTCGAACCGCTTCTCCGCCAGGAGTCGCTCCAAGCCCGTCAGACACCTGCGGAGCTTGTCGCGGTAGCGCTGGCGATCGGACAGGTCGAACTGACCTGCCGCGACCTTCTCCCCCATCGAAGCGTCCTTCCTCATGGGCGGGCCGTCAGACGGCCGCCGGGTCCCGGTCCACAAGCAAGGATGCCCAGCGGATGCGATCGATAACGTCCCGCCCCGGGCCGCCCGCCGCTACCCTGGTCGATATGACCAGCGGCACATTCACGGGGCATGCCGCGGAACGGGTGTTACGGGCCGGTTGAGAACTCGTGAAAAACACCGACGGCAATTGGCCGTCCGCCGGGCCGGTGTTTTCCGAGGTCATGAGTGTGCACCCGGCCCGGAATCGGGATGAATGCCCGCGTTTCATCGACCTGAAGTACCCTTGCGCGCTGCCCCGGAAACAGGTAGGCGAAACACAGTCTGAACACGTGTCGTATAAACTTCCTGCACAAGGCAGAAGGTTGGCGCCCACGGTCGAGTGATCCAGCCGCGAGGCGTTGTTCGTAAGGCCTCACCCCCGCCTCGCGCTCCGACCCCCGGCCCCTGCCTTCTGTCCTTCGCGAGCTGACAGCGACGTCCGCCACGCCCCACCACGCCACGCCCTCGCGCCACTGTGCCTTCGAATGAGAGGCGACCCATCATGCCGCTGCATGTCCCCCAGGCTCCCGCGCCCGCACTGCGTTCCGTCCTGACCGCGCTCTCCTCCCCCACCGCGGTCCGCGAGGCCCGAACACCGTCCCTGCTCGCCGCGCAGGGACCGCTCACGCCCGAGCTGCCGCTGCCCGTGCATGTGCTGGACCGGATCACCGCCGAGGGCGTCTCCGCGACCCGGCTGGCCGGCTGGCGCTTCCTGATCCGCGGCAGCGAGCGCGCGGTGGCCGCCGCGGACGCGGTGCTCACCCCCGACGGCTGGACCTTCTCCCGGTTCTTCGAGGGCCCGTACATCGCCTCCACCGAGCTGGCGGTGCGCCAGGCCGAGGCCATGGCGCAGCCGTATCAGCCGCGGCTGCTGTCGGTGCCCGGCCTGTACATGCTGACGCTCTGGCTGCACGGCGACACGGCCGCGGACGGCGCCACCGGCCACCCGGCCGCCACGGATCTGCTCGTCCCGCTCGCCCCGGCGCCGCCCGGCATCGCCGCGCACCGCCCGCACCGGGTCGCCGAACTCCTGCCGGTGCTGACCCTGCGCGTGACGCCCACCCGCCTGCTCGGATCTCCCGCCTGACACGGCCGACACGGCCCGGGACGCTCTGTGCACGGCTGGGTGCGCAGAGCGTTCCGCGGGGCCGGACTAGCCCTATCCGGCCACCGAGAACCACCCGAAGTGACAGTGCACTTGGGCTGAACCGTCCGCACGGGTGACACGTCATGAACTGGTGAGGAGCGGTGCCGCGAAATGCCTGCGGAAAACCGTCCATGGGGCAACACTGGTTCCGACCGACTTATCACAACGGGGGGCGGCCATGAACAACGCTTCAAGCCGCGCAACTGACACGACAGCCAACCCACAGGTCACCACAGAGCGAGAGAACCCAGCCATGTGCCAGCACCAGCCACCGTGCCCCTCAGCAGACTCCGCCGACCGGGAATCCGCCCGTCTCGTGGCGCACCACCCGGAGCAGGGCTGGAGCCTGCTGTGCAACGGTGTCGTGCTCTTCGAGGACACCGGTGAACTCCTGCCCGACGGCAGGATCATCGCGCCGCAGCGTCCGCGGAGCACCGCCCAGGTGATGACCACCGCCTGAGCATCCCCGCCCGGGGACCACGAAGGGGGCCGGACCGCACCAGCTCACTGCGGACCGGCCCCGACGCATGTCCGGCGCCCTTCACTCACCGTGATCCGGCCGCTGGGAAGCAGTGACGGCACGGCCGCAGGCGCTGAGGAAAGCCCGGTCACCCCTTCGTCGCGCCGGCGGTGAGGCCGCCGACGAGCTGCCGCTCGGCCACGGAGTAGAAGGCCAGCGCGGGAACCATGGCCAGCACCAGATAGGCGAAGACCCGCGCGGTGTCCGCCGAGTACTGCCCCTGGAACTGCTGTACGCCGATCGGGATGGTCCACCAGGTGGACTCGGTGAACACCAGCAGCGGCAGGAAGAAGTTGTTCCAGCTGGTGACCACGGCGAGCACCGAGACGGTGCCCAGGGCCGGCCGGGCCATCGGCAGCAGGATCCGCCAGAAGAAGCCGAACGGCCCGCAGCCGTCGAGCGTGGCCGCCTCCTCCAGCTCCCCGGGGATCTGCCGGAAGAAGCCCCGCAGGATGATGATGGTCATCGGCAGCCCGAAGGCGGCCTGCGGAAGGATCACGCCCAGCGGGTTGTCCAGCAGGCCCATGGCGCGCAGCAGCAGGAACAGCGGCAGCGCGGCCACCGCGAAGGGGAACATCAACCCCATGGTGAACAGGGTGAACAGCACTTCCCGCCCCCGGAAGGCGAACCGGGCGAAGGTGAACGCGGCCAGCGCCGACACCGCGACCACCAGCAGCGCCGTGGCCACCGCGATGAAGGTGCTGTTGCCGACCAGCCGCCAGAAGTCCGCGGAGGCCAGGATGCCGGCGTAGTTGGAGCCCACCCACGGGTCTGGCAGGCCGACGGGGTTGCGGGAGAGCTGGTCGGTGGACTTGAACCCGGAGAGCACGGCGTACAGCAGCGGCACGGCCATCACCGCGCCCACCACGATCAGCACCACGTGCAGCGACAGCGTCCGCAGGAAGCGGCCGCGCGGGGGCCGGGGTTCACCGCGGGTGTCCGCGCTCTGCTTCTCCACGGGCTTCTCCGCAGGCTTCTCCACCGGCTTCTCTGCGAGGGTCACTTCACACCTCCGCGCATGGTCGTGGTGGCACCCTCCAGGTCCCGGCGCAGGACGAACCGCTGGTAGGCGAGGGCGAAGACGAGGCTGATGCCGAACATGACCACGCTGATCGCGCTGGCGTATCCGACCTGGTAGCGCTTGAAGCCGTACTGGAACATGGTCACGGCCATCGTCTCGGAGTGGTGGTCGGGGCCGCCCTGGGTGATCACCCACACCAGGTCGAAGAGCTGGATGGACCCGATCACCGACAGGAACACACTGATCCTGATCGTCGGCGCGAGCAGCGGCAGGGTGACGTTGCGGAAGCGCTGCCAGGGCCCCGCCCCGTCGATCAGCGCGGCCTCGGTCAGCTCCTTCGGCACGGCCTGGAGCCCGGCGAGGTAGAGCATCATGTGGAAGCCGAAGTACTTCCACGTCATCACCAGGAACAGGGTCGCCATCACCATGTCGGGGTCGGCGAACCACTCGCCGCCGAGGCCCTCCAGGCCGGCCTTGCCGAGCAACTGGTCGGCGAGCCCGTCGCCCGGCGCGAAGATCATGGCGAACAGCACACCGGTGATGGCCTCGGACAGCACGTACGGGGCGAAGAACAGCATCCGGTACACCGCCCGGCCGCGCATGCGCTGATTGAGCATCACGGCCAGGGCGAGCGCGAACGGCAGCTGCAGCGCCAGCGACAGCGCGACCAGCAGGAAGCACCGCCACAGGTCGCCCAGGAACACCGGGTCCTTCAGCAGCCGGGTGAAGTTCTCGCCGCCGATGTAGTCGGACGGCATGCCGAAGCCGCCCCACCGGAAGAAGGCGGCGTAGCCGGCGAACAGGATCGGCAGCAGCACCAGCGCGGCGAACAGCAGCAGCGCGGGCACCTGGAAGCCGACGGCGGTGAGCCAGTTCCGGGTGCGCAGCCGCCGGCGCCCGCGCACCGCGGAGCGGGGCGAGGGCGGCGGGTCGGTCCGGGGGCCGGTCTTCTCCACCGGCGGGAACGTGGAGGTCATCGACGGCTACTGCTCTTCCTTCGCGGCCTTCGTGATCGACTGGGCGACCTGCTCGGGGGACTTGGACCCGGCGATGAGCGCGCCCACCGAGTCGTTGACCTCCTGGCCGACGGCGGGGGCGTAGGCCTGGTCGAGGTAGAGCTGGAAGCCGGTGGCGCCCTTGAGCTGCTTCTGCACCGCCTGGAGATTGCGGTCGGTCAGGGCGTCCTCGGCCGCGGGGACCACGGGCAGGACGCCGGTCTTCTTCACGAGTTCGCGGTCCGTGGTCTCGGAGGCGAAGAACTTCAGGAAGTCCACGGCGGCCTGCGGTGCGCCGCGCCGCAGCGCGTGTCCGCCGCCTCCGCCGAACACCTCGGTGATGCTGCCCTTTCCGCCCTCGACCGCCGGGAAGGGGAAGAAGCCGAGGTCGTCGCCGAGCCCCTTGCCCGCGTCGGACTGCACCACCGGGGCCCACTGCCCCATCAGCTCCATCGCCGCCCTGCCGTTGCCGACGGTGGCGGCCTGGCCGGTGGGCGTGGAGTAGGAGGCGCCCAGGAAGCCCTTCTGGAACGGCTGCAGGGCGACGAGTTCCTTCAGATGCTCGCCGGCCTCGACAAATCCGGGGCCGGTGAAGTCCTTCTCCTCATTGGCCTTGGTGAGGGCGTCGATGCCGGCGGTGCGCATCGCCAGGTACGCCCAGTAGTACATGCCGGTCCAGGTCTCCTTGCCGGCCAGGGCGAGCGGCGTGACGCCGGCGGACTTCAGCTTGCGCACGGCGTCGAGGAAGCCGTTCCAGGTGGTGGGCGGCCCGCCGATGCCGGCCTTCTTGAAGAGCGCCTTGTTGTACCAGAAGCCGACCATGCCGATGTCGAAGGGGATGCCGTAGAGCTTGTCGTCGAGCAGGTACGGCTCCTTGGCGACGGGCAGCAGGCCCTCGGAGAAGTCCTTGGTGCGGTCGGTGAGGTCCTCGACCAGCCCGGCGTCGACCTGCTGCTTGAGGACACCGCCGCCCCAGGTGTGGAAGATGTCCGGCAGCTTCCCGGAGGAGGTGAGCGCGGTCATCTTCGCCTTGTAGGCGTCGTTCTCGAGCTGGACGATCTTTATCTTGACCTTGGGGTTCTGCGCCTCGAACTTCTTGGCCAGGGCGGCCCAGACGGTCTTGGTGGGCTCGGTGGTGGAGATGTTCCACCACTCGATCGTGGTCGTCCCCGACGACCCTCCGTCCGAGTCGCCGCCGCAGCCGCTCAGTGCGGTGATGCCCAGACCGGCCGCGGCGGAGGCCGCCAGGAAGCCGCGGCGGGACAGTGCCGGGTCGCCCATGTCATGCGCTCCTTGGTGGTAGGGGGCGGATGTCCGCGCATCCGCCCCACTGTCTGTCGAAAGTTTCGAACGAGATCCAGAAACATGCGTTGTTGCCGCACCCTAGAGACAGCCGCCAAAGGGTGGCAAGACCTTGTGCAGGGCAAATCTGCGGCCAGCGGGGCTTACACTCGCCGGACTACGGCCTCGAGTCGGCGAAACTTTCGGATCTTCGAGCGAACGTTCCGGCGGCGTCGGACAGTACGAACGGTCACGGGGCCGGTACCGGACCGTCACCGACCCGCTGCGGCCTATCGTGATCGGCATGCAGTCCTACACGATCGGCCAGGCAGCACGGCTGCTCGGCGTCAGCCCGGACACGGCCCGCCGCTGGGCCGACGCCGGGCGCCTCACCACCCACCGCGACGAGAACGGCCGCCGCCTGATCGACGGGCGCGACCTGGCCTCCTTCTCGGTCGAACTCGCCCGCTCGGCCGCCGCCGAGGAGGGCACCTCCTACACCTCGGCCCGCAACGCCTTCCCCGGCATCGTCACCGCGATCAAGCTCGGTGACGTCGCCGCCCAGGTGGAGATCCAGGCCGGCCCGCACCGGCTGGTCTCCCTGCTGACCCGGGAGGCCGTCGAGGACCTGGGCCTGGAGATCGGCATGGAGGCCACGGCCCGTGTGAAGTCGACAAACGTCTATATCGACCGCACCTGACGTCGACCGCGTCTGACGGGCCGCCTCGGTCCGGACGCGGAAAGGGCTCCGCCCCGGCCGTGCGGCCGGGGCGGAGCCCTTCACTGCGGCGTCAGGCGCCGGGCGATCGGTTCTTCGTACGCGGCGGTCGTCAGTCCTCGTACGCGTCCAGCGGCGGGCAGGAGCAGACCAGGTTGCGGTCGCCGTAGGCCTGGTCGATACGGCGCACCGGCGGCCAGTACTTGTCGGCGGCGCTCACCTCGCCCGGGAAGACGGCCTCCTCACGGCTGTAGGGGTGCTCCCACTCGCCGCCCAGCATGGACGCCGTGTGCGGGGCGTTGCGCAGCGGGTTGTCGTCCGCGGGCCACTCGCCGGAACCGACCTTCTCGATCTCGGCGCGGATGGCGATCATCGCCTCGCAGAACCGGTCGAGCTCGGTGAGGTCCTCGGACTCGGTCGGCTCGATCATCAGCGTCCCGGCCACCGGGAACGACATGGTCGGCGCGTGGAAGCCATAGTCGATCAGCCGCTTGGCCACGTCGTCCACGGTCACGCCGGTGGCCTTGGTCAGCGGGCGCAGGTCGATGATGCACTCGTGCGCGACCAGCCCGCCGGGGCCGGTGTAGAGCACCGGGTAGTGCGGCTCGAGGCGCTTGGCGATGTAGTTGGCGCTGAGCACGGCGACCTGGGTGGCGCGCTTGAGGGCCTCGCCGCCCATGAGCCGGACGTAGGCCCAGGAGATCGGCAGGATGCTCGCCGAGCCCCACGGCGCCGCGGAGATCGGCCCGACCCCGGTCTCCGGTCCGGCCGCGGGCTGGAGCGGGTGGTTGGGCAGGTACGGGGCCAGGTGCGCCCGCACGCCGACCGGGCCGACGCCGGGACCGCCGCCGCCGTGCGGGATGCAGAAGGTCTTGTGCAGGTTCAGGTGCGAGACGTCGCCGCCGAAGTGGCCGGGCTTGGCCAGGCCGACCAGGGCGTTGAGGTTGGCGCCGTCGACGTAGACCTGCCCGCCGGCCTCGTGCACCCGGGCGCAGATGTCGGCGACGTGCTCCTCGAACACACCGTGCGTCGACGGGTAGGTGATCATCAGCACCGCCAGCTCGTCGCGGTACTGCTCGATCTTGGCGCGCAGATCCTCGAGGTCGACCTCGCCGTTGTCGGCGGTCTTGACGACGACGACCTTCATGCCGGCCATCACGGCGCTGGCGGCGTTGGTGCCGTGCGCGGAGGACGGGATGAGGCAGATATTGCGCTGCTCGTCGCCGTTGGCCCGGTGGTAGCCGCGGACGGCGAGCAGACCGGCCAGTTCGCCCTGGGACCCGGCGTTGGGCTGGAGCGACACCTTGTCGTAGCCGGTGACCTCGGCGAGCCGCTCCTCCAGCTCGCGGATGAGGGTGCGGTAGCCCTCGGCCTGCTCGGCGGGCGCGAAGGGGTGCAGCGCGCCGAACTCGGGCCAGGTGACCGCTTCCATCTCGGTGGTCGCGTTGAGCTTCATGGTGCAGGAGCCCAGCGGGATCATGCCGCGGTCCAGCGCGTAGTCGCGGTCCGCGAGGCGGCGCAGGTAGCGCAGCATCGCGGTCTCGGAGCGGTGCTGGTGGAAGACCGGGTGGGTCAGGTACTCGTCGGTGCGCAGCAGGGCGTCCGGCAGCGCGTCCCCGACGCTCGCGTCCAGGGCCTCGATGTCGCCCTCGGTGCCGAAGGCACGCCACACGGCGGCGAGCTGCGCCCGGCCGGTGGTCTCGTCGCAGGCGATGGAGACGTGGTCGCCGTCGACCTGGCGCAGGTTGACGCCGTTGTCCCGGGCGGCGGCGACGATCTCGGAGGCCCGGCCCGGGACCCGCACGGTCAGGGTGTCGAAGTAGGAGCCGTGCACGATCTCGGCACCGGCGGCGCGCAGGCCCTCGGCGAGGATGGTGGCGTAGCGGTGGGTGCGCCGCGCGATGGTCCGCAGGCCCTCCGGCCCGTGGTAGACGGCGTACATCCCGGCCATCACGGCGAGCAGCACCTGGGCGGTGCAGATGTTGCTGGTGGCCTTCTCGCGGCGGATGTGCTGCTCGCGGGTCTGCAGCGCCAGCCGGTAGGCCTTGTGTCCGTCCGCGTCCACGGAGACGCCGACGAGCCGCCCGGGCAGGCTGCGCGCCATCTTCTCCTGGACGGCCATGTAGCCGGCGTGCGGCCCGCCGAAGCCCATGGGCACGCCGAAGCGCTGGGTGGTGCCGACGGCGATGTCGGCGCCCAGTTCGCCGGGCGACTTCAGCAGGGTGAGCGCCAGCAGGTCGGCGGCGACGGTGACGAGCGCGCCGAGCTCGTGCGCCTGGTCGATCACCGGCTTGATGTCGCGCACGGCGCCGGAGGCGCCCGGGTACTGGATGAGGACCCCGTTGATCTCGCGCTCGGCGATCTCGGCGGGGATGCCCTCGCTGAGGTCGGCGACGACGACCTCCACGCCGGTCGGTTCGGCGCGGGTCTGGATCACGGCGATGGTCTGCGGCAGCGCGTCCGCGTCGACCAGGAACAGGCCCTTCTTGTTCTTGCCCATGCGCCGGGACAGCGCCATCGCCTCGGCGGCGGCGGTGCCCTCGTCGAGCAGGGAGGCCCCGGAGGTCGGCAGGCCGGTGAGGTCGGCGACCATGGTCTGGAAGTTCAGCAGCGCCTCGAGCCGGCCCTGCGAGATCTCCGGCTGGTAGGGCGTGTAGGCCGTGTACCAGGCGGGGTTCTCCATCACGTTCCGCAGGATCACGGGCGGGGTGAAGGTCCCGTAGTAGCCGAGCCCGATCATGGAGTCGAGCACCTGGTTGCGGTCGGCCAGCGAGCGCAGCTCGGCCAGCACCTCGGCCTCGGTGCGGGCGCCCGGCAGGTCCAGCGCGTCGGCGTTCTTGATCACATCCGGCACCGCGGCGGCGGTCAGCTCGTCGAGCGAGCCGTAGCCGACCTGGGCCAGCATCTTGGCCCGGGCCCCGTGGTCGGGGCCGATGTGGCGCTGCTCGAAGGGCGTTCCCTGTTCGAGCTCGGA
Source organism: Streptomyces thermocarboxydovorans (assembly GCF_039524635.1). NCBI lineage: Bacteria > Bacillati > Actinomycetota > Actinomycetes > Kitasatosporales > Streptomycetaceae > Streptomyces > Streptomyces thermocarboxydovorans. Next base: position 115,668 of record NZ_BAAAGU010000009.1, read on the forward strand.
GAGCGGAGTGCGGTGGGCGGTCATTGCGGAGGCCTCCTGGTCTGACGACCTTCGAGGGGCACCACGGCGCGGGTGCCCGGACGGCCTCCCCCTCTGTCATCTCGACCTGAGAGCTTCACCGGATCGCCGTAAGGGACCCGGCTTTCACCGTCGGTGAGAGCGGAAGCCGTGACACCCGCCCTGCTTTCCAGAGTGACCTCGTCCGTGCGGTACGTGGGCCTGAGAGATTCCGGGGAGGATTTGCTCCTTCGGCGCCTCCAGTGGGGCCTGGAGGACTCTCCCGCACGGGGTCAGCAGCCGTCTGCCAGCGTACCAGCGAAGGCAAGGCCGGGCCCTGACCGGAAACCTTCGAGTGGCCGCCGCATCGTTTGTGCCGTTTTGTAGTACTTACAGACTTACGGATGAGTTTTGCGACCAGTGGAGGGCCCGTGGACACCGACATCGATCCGCGCAACCTGATCGGCCGCAAGGCGTTCGACCGCAACGGAAACCGCATCGGCACGGTCGACGAGGTGTACCTCGACGACGCCACCGGCGTACCCGAGTGGGCGGCGATACGCACCGGCCTGTTCAGCAGGGACGCGTTCGTTCCCCTGGAACCGAGCGAGCTGATCGACGGCGCCCTCCACGTGCCCTACGACCGCGCCCTGATCAAGGACGCCCCCGACTTCGGCGTGGGCCGCCACCTCTCCCCGGAGCAAGAGCTCCAGCTCTACCACCACTACGGCCTGGACGTGGCCGCCCCGCCCCCGCTCCGGGACCGCGACTTCGGCAAACTGGCCGGCAAGGACAAGCAGACCTGAAGCGCGCGGTGCACGGGACCGACGGTCTCCGCGGATAACTCCGCCGTCGTCCCTGCGGGCGCCGCCCCGCCATCCCTCCCCGTGCCGGCGGATGCCGCCCCGCCGCCCGCCTCCGTGCCCGCGGGTGCCGCCCCGCCGTCAGCCCTCGCGCCGGCGTGCTCCGCACGGCCTTCGGGCCTTGCGCCCGGGGCCGCGCTGCCGTCCATCCCCGTGCCCGCAGGTGCCGCCCCACGGTCCGTGCCCGTGACCGCGGGCGCCGAACCGCCGCCTCCGGCGGGCTCTGCTCCCGCGCCCTTCGGGCGTCGCGGACCCGCCGCCGAGGAGGCCGGGGAGGGTCTTCGGGTCACCAGCGGCAACGGGTCCGCCGGCTCGAGGGCCGGGTCGTCGACCCGGAAGGTCCGGACCCGTCCCGGGGGCGAGTCCGGGGTTTCGAAGCGCACGGTCACCCGGCCGAGGCCGCTGCCCTGCACCCAGCCGTGCCCGTACTCGGCGTGCCGCACGTCGTGGCCTGCGGGCCAGCGGCGCTCGGCCGGTGCTGGTGCCTCCTCGGTCGGCTCGGTCACCGGTTCCTCGGCGCCCGGCGACTCCTCCTCGCGCTCCCCCGCCGCCTGGGCGAAGAGGTCCTCCTGGGTGAAGTCGGCCAGTCCGCTCACCCCGACGCCCAGCAGCCGCACCCCGCCCGTGGTCTCCACGGAGTCCAGCAGCCGCGCCGCCGCCTCCCGCACCACGGCCGGGTCGTCCGTGGGGCCGCGCAGTGTCTCGGACCGGGTGAGCGTGGAGAAGTCGTACCGGCGCACCTTCAGCACGATGGTCCGCCCGGACAGCCCGGCCGCGCGCAGCCGGCGCACGCACCGGTCGGCGAGCCGGCGCACCTCCATCGCCACCCGCACCCGGTCGTGGATGTCCACGTCATAGGTGTCCTCGACGGACACCGACTTGGTCTCCCGCTCGGCCACCACCGGCCGCTCGTCCCGCGCCAGCGCCATCGCGTAGAGCGCCTGCCCGTGCGCCTTGCCGAGCAGCCGCACCAGCTCGTCCTCGCCGGCCTCGGCCAGCTCGCCGACCGTGTGGATGCCGGCCCTGCGCAGATGGTCACCGGTGGCCGGTCCGACCCCCGGCAGCGTGCGCACGGACAGCGGCGCCAGCAGCTCCCGCTCGGTGCCCGGCTCGATCACGGCCAGCCCGTCCGGCTTGGCGTGCTCGGAGGCGATCTTCGCCAGCATCTTGGAGGCCGCGAGCCCCACCGAGCCGGTCAGCCCGGTGACCTCCCGGATGTCCGCGCGCAGCTTGGCGCCGGCCAGCCGCGCCGAACGCTCGTCCCAGGCCGTCCCGCCGGCCTCCAGATCCACGAACGCCTCGTCCAGGCTCAGCGGCTCCACCAGCGGCGACAGGGCTCGCAGCAGCTCCATGACCTGCTCGCTGATCGACCGGTAGAACGCGAACCGCGGCACCAGATACGCGGCGTGCGGGGCGAGCCGACGCGCCTGCGCCATGGGCATCGCGGAATGCACCCCGAAGACCCGGGCCTCGTAGGAGCAGGTGGCGACCACCCCGCGCGGTCCCAGCCCGCCCACGATCACGGCCTTCCCGCGCAGGCTCGGCTTGGACGCCTGCTCCACCGACGCGAAGAAGGCATCCATGTCGAGATGCAGGATCGTAGGCGCGGACCTCACATCTCCGATGCTGCCCTACGCCACTGACAAGCGCTTCAGACCGCGCGGTTGCGACGGCGGGCCAGCTCGTCGGCCGGGTTGTGCCCGATCAGCGTCTCGCCGGTGTCGATGCGCTCCCCGTGCAGCTGGGACAGGGCGCTCTCGACGTCCCGCCACACCACGCCCACGGCGATCCCGAAGATGCCCTGACCGCCCTGGAGCAGGGCGTGCACCTCGTCCGGCGAGGTGCACTCGTAGACCGTGGCGCCGTCGCTCATCAGCGTCATCCGCTCCAGGTCACGGAAGCCGCGCTCACGCAGATGCTGCACGGCGGTGCGGATGTTCTGCAGCGAGACCCCGGTGTCGAGGAACCGCTTGACGATCTTCAGGACGACGACGTCCCGGAAGCTGTAGAGCCGCTGGGTCCCCGAACCGCAGGCGGGCCGCACGCTCGGTTCGACCAGGCCCGTGCGGGCCCAGTAGTCGAGCTGCCGGTAGGTGATGCCGGCCGCGGCGCAGGCCGTGGGCCCTCGATAGCCGATCTGCTCGGACGCCATGGACGCAGCCCCTCCGCTGTCCGGCACCGGTGTCGGCCGCTGCGGAGCGCGGGCGGCGGTACCGCTCTGGGCCGGGTAGCCCATGCTCGAACGCAGCCGGGAGCCGGGAGGAGGGTACGGCCCGCCCGCCCCGAGGCTGCGCCCGGGGGCACCTCCCGCCGTACCGTCGCCGCTGCTTCTCACGCCGACCTCCGTCCTTGACCTGCCTCCTCGACGGTAGGCAGTCACCAAGGGTGCGTCAACGATCGCCACACTCGGCACGCCGAGTGATAATCACCCTAAGAGTGGTTTCCCGTGCCCGTCCGCCGGGAAAGGCTAGCCGAATGGCCTCTGGCGGGGCGGTCGGTCACTGGCTGCTGGTCCCGAAGTCCTCCGGCGAGATCTGGTCGAGGAACTCGCGGAACTTCTCGACCTCGTCCTCCTGTTCGTCGGGGATGGCGATGCCGGCGTCGTCGAGCACCGTGTCACTGCCGTAGATCGGCGTCCCGGTGCGCAGCGCCAGCGCTATGGCGTCGGACGGGCGGGCGCTCACCTCCACCCCGCTCGCGAAGACCAGCTCCGCATAGAAGACGCCCTCACGCAGATCCGTGATGCGCACTTCCGTGAGCTCCTGGCCCACGGCCTCGAGCACGTCCTTGAACAGGTCGTGGGTCAGCGGCCGCGCGGGAGCCATGCCCTGCTGGGCGAAGGCGATGGCCGTCGCCTCCCCCGGTCCGATCCAGATGGGGAGGTAGCGGTCCCCTCCCACTTCACGCAACAGCACGATCGGTTGGTTGGAGGGCATTTCGACCCGGACACCTACGACATCGAGCTCGTTCACACAGCAACCCTAGGCCGTGCCCGGGACGTTTGGGTAGTCGGACCGGGATCGGGTGGCGAATCCGGCGCCACAGGACCTCGCGATCAGGGCAGACGGACGCCGAGCGCCGTCCGCACCAGCGCCGCGTGCAGCTTCACCGTCAGCCCGGCCAGCTCCTTGGTGCGGGCCTCGGCATGGGCCCTGGTCTGCGGGTTGCGGTGGCGTCTGAGCGGGGCGACGACCTGCTCCACCAGGCCGGCCTCCCGGTCCGCGGCGGCCTTCATGGCCCTGAGGTGCCGCGGCCCGATGCCGTGCCGTCCCAGCTCGCCGACCAGCTCGGCGATGGTGACCGCCTCGGCGTCGTAGACGCCGTCCTCCAGCTGGGTGAGCAGCCCGTACGACTCCCACTCCGCGAGCGTCCGCTCGTCGATGCCGGCGGCCGCGAGCAGCTGCTCCCGGCCGATACGGGCCGCGGTGGGCCAGTCGGCCACGGGCTCGCCGGCGGTGTGCGCGTCCCGCTGGCGGCCCACCGCGGGCAGCTGGACCGCCTCGCCGCGCTCCATCGCCGCCAGATGCTCACGGATCACCTTCAGCGGCAGATACAGATCCCGCTGCATCCTGAGCACCAGGCCGAGGCGCTCGACGTCGGCGGCGCTGAACTTGCGGTACCCCGACGGGGTCCGCTGCGGCTCGATGAGCCCCTCCGACTCCAGGAAGCGGATCTTGGAGATGGTGACCTCGGGGAACTCCTCGCGCAGCACGTTCAGCACCGTACCGATGCTCATCAGTCCGGTCTCCGGTGCGGCGGTACCGTGCCCGGCACCGCCGCTCGGTGTGTGAGGCATGAACCTTCCCTCGGTCCCCGGTCGGCGTCCGGGGAGGGTCAGTAGCCCCGCTGGCTCGTGTAGAAGACCAGCCGGTACTTGCCGATCTGCACCTCGTCGCCGTTGGACAGGGCGACCTGGTCGATCCGCTCGCGGTTGACATAGGTGCCGTTCAGGCTGCCCACGTCCGCGACGGTGAAGGAACCGTCCGGGCCCCGGCGGAACTCCACGTGCCGCCGGGAGACGGTCACGTCGTCCAGGAAGATGTCGCTCTGCGGATGACGGCCCGCCGTGGTCAGGTCGCCGTCCAGCAGGAAGCGGCTGCCCGCGTTCGGCCCGCGGCGCACGACCAGCAGCGCCGACCCCTGGGGCAGTGCGTCCACGGCCGCCTGCGCCTCCGGGGACAGCGCCGGCACCGGCGTCTGCCCGGTGGCCTCGGCGTCGTAGGCCTCGATACCGGAGATGGAGATGGTGGACGTCGTCTCGGACGACCGCTCCGGGGTGACGCCGGGCCTCAGGGGGGCGCCGCAGTTGGAGCAGAAGCGGCTGTTCTCCGCATTGCGGTTACCGCACCTCGTACACACCAGGGCCGACATGGACGGATCCTCCTGCCGCGGCTGCCCACCAGGGGCTTGGGACGCGTACGGGTCCGAAAAGTCTCCACCCGTACCTGAGGTTGACGGTTGTCCAAAACCTATGCCGCCCTGCTGGGCAGGGTCAACCGACGGCGCGCCCTGGCCGCCGACCTCGTCCCGGAACAGCGGACGCTGCCCTTCCGCCTCGGGCTGTGCGCGGTGCTGAGAGGTGGCGTCGCCGCTGCCCTCTCGCGCGCTCTTGCCGAACAACTTCGCAAACAACTTCACGGGCGATTCCCCTTGACCGAAACAGACCCGCCCGTGGGGCAGGACGAACCCTGACTGAACACTCTGGCCGACCCGGACATCCTGACAACGTCCGTATCCACCAGACAGTTTCCACCACGCACCAGCCAATCGGTGCGCCGACCCCCCGCAACCTCATGCCCGCGCCGGACGCCCCCCGCATACCCCCCGTTCACTGGGAGGACGACCGAGCGTAGTCAGGCCGCTTCGCCGCTCGCAAGGCATCGACGACGATCTTGGCCGACCGTTCCACGGCTACGGTGGCCTGTTCCTTCTCGAGAGTCTGCACCACGCCTCCGGGAATGTTGAGAGCCGGCTCCAGGTCCTGCGGCTTGCCGATGACCTTGAAACGATAGGGGGCGTTGATCTTGTTCCCGTCGACGCTCACTCCGTTGCCCGAATCCGCGAGATAGGTCCCGGCGACGACCCGCACGCCGTTCACCTGGATCGCCTCGGCCCCGGCAGCGCGCAGCTCCTGGATGGCGTCGAGCAGCATGTCCGCCTCGACCGTCCCCTTCGTGTCCTCGATGGTCATCGTGATCCCCGGGCCCTGAGCGGCCACGGTGCCCGCCAGCACGCCGAGTTGCCGTTCCTTCTCGATCGTCTGCTTGCGGGCCTCCTCGGCCTGGTCGGAGCTGTTCTCCAGCTCGTCACGCTGCTTCTCGAGCCCTTGCTTCTCGTCCTCTAGACGCTGAGTGCGGTCGTCGAGTTCATCGAGAATGCGCACGAGATCCTCCTGGCGGGCCCCGCGCAGGGCGCTGTCGGTCTCACTGTTGGAGGCCACCTGGACGGCCAGGCCGAAGCCGAGGCCGAACAGCAGCAGCGCCACGATGAGTTGGGCCCGGGTGACGCGGGGCGGCCACAGCCCGTTGATCAGCCGCTGCCGCCCGGTGAGCTCCGGCGCGGCATCGGAGCCGGACCCCCGCCGGTCGTCCGCCTGCCCGCCGGGCCGCGCCGCGCCCGCCCCGGCCTCGGTGTCCCTGCCGGCCTTCGCCTCGCCCGGCACCTCGTCCGGCAACTCCTTGCGCAGGCCGCCCGCCCGTGCTGCCGGGGGTGCGGCCTTCGGCTGCTCGCCGTCCGCCCTCTCGCGTGCCCCCTGCTCGCGTGCGCTGCCGGGCTCGCGCCCGCCGTCGTGCTCGCGCTCGCGCTCGTCGTCCTGCTCGCTCATCGGCCTCACGCCCGGAACACGTGCCGGCGGATCGCCGCGGCGTTGGAGAAGATGCGGATGCCGAGGACCACCACGACACCGGTGGACAGCTGCGCCCCTACGCCCAGCTTGTCGCCGAGGAACACGATCAGCGCGGCGACGACCACGTTGGACAGGAACGACACCACGAAGACCTTGTCGTCGAATATCCCGTCGAGCATGGCCCGGAACCCGCCGAAGACGGCGTCCAGCGCCGCCACCACGGCGATCGGGAGATACGGCTCGACGGCGGCAGGAACCTCGGGCCGGACCAACAGGCCGGCCACGACTCCCACGACGAGGCCCAGTACGGCGATCACGATGTGCCCTTCTCGGTTTCGGATATCGGCTGTGCGGTGCGCACGATGACGCTCGGTGCGGCGGGCAGCCGGAGGTCGTCCTCCACGGAGAGGCCGGTCCGGATGCCGTAGTTCTCCTGCAGGGCGTGCAGATAGAGCCCGTCCGCGCTGTTCTGGAACCGGTAGCTGAGATTCCGGCCGTCCCCCACCGCCAGCACCGTGTACGGCGGCACCAGCGGCCTGTTGTCGACCAGTATCGCGTCGCCCGCCGCCCTGATCGCCGACAGGGCGGTGAGCCGCTGTCCGTTGATCGAGACGGCTTCCGCGCCGGACTCCCACAGTCCATTGACCACGCGCTGCATGTCACGGTCGCGGACCCGGCCCGTGTCGGAGAACCCGGAGGCCGAACGGGGGTCGCCCTCGCCGCCCGCGCCCGACCCCTTGGCGTCGTCGACCACGAGCTTCACTCCGGGCCCGTGCACCGGTGTGGCGCCGGAGAGGATGCCGACGAGTTCGGACCGGTCACTGCTGCCGCCGTGCCCGATCGCCTCGCGCTGCCGGGCGCTGACCTCCGCCCGCAGATTGTCGACGCTCTTCTCCAGCCGGTCGGCGGCCTCGGTCTCCCGGTCGATCCGGTCGATCAGCTCCTCGCGCTCCTTGGCGACGACCGGTGCGGCCACTCGCGCCTGCGCCGCTCCCACGGTCACGACCAGGGCGGCGAGCACCAGCCCCGCGGCGAGCCCCAGCTTGGCCCTGAGCGTCTTCGGCAGGCCCCTCTCCCCCTCGGCCTTCTTCCGGGCGGCGGCCTCGGCGTAGCCGTCGTCGAGACTGTGGTCCATGACGTTGGTGAGCAACGACATCGACGCATCCGGGCGCGGCGGCCGCTGGGGGGTGCTCCGAACAGGGGGTTGCTGCGGCATGCCGCACATCGTCGCACGCCGCACCCACTGCCTTCGAACGACCCTGCCCGTGTGCCGGGCGGCACCCCCCGGGGCACCGCCCGGCACACGGGCTCGGTCGGTTTTCGGGTCCGCCGTTACCGGCCCGCGCTGTCCACCACGGCCGACCACTCGTCGAGCAGCGCCTGCGCGGAGGCGTCGTCGGGCCCCTCGGCCCACAGGTGCGTGACCGCCTCGGCCGGGTCGGGCAGCACCATCACCCAGCGGCCGTCGGCCTCCACCACCCGCACGCCGTCGGTGGTGTCCACATGGCGGTCTCCGGCCGCCTCGACGACCCGGCGCATCACCAGGCCCTTGACCGCCCACGGGGTCGCCAGGTCCCGCTTGATCACATGCGCCCGCGGGATGCGCGCGTCGATCTGGCTGAGGGTCAGCTGCGTGCGCGCGACCAGCCCGATCAGCCGGACGAAGGCCGCGGTGCCGTCGTAGACGCTGCTGAACTCGGGGACGATGAAGCCGCCCCTGCCGTCACCGCCGAAGATGGTGCCGTCCTCGCGGCCGACGCGGGTGAGGTCGTCCGGCGAGGTCGTCGTCCACTCGACCTGGGTGCCGTGATACGCGGCCACCTGCTCGGCGATCCGGGTGGTGGTCACGGGGAGCGCCACCCGGCCGCTGCGCCGCTCGGCGGCGATCAGGTCGAGCATCACCAGCAGGGCCCGGTCGTCCTCGATGATCCGGCCCTTCTCGTCGACCAGGGACAGCCGCTCGCCGACCGGGTCGAAACGCACGCCGAACGCGGCGCCCGAGGAGGCCACGATCTCCCCGAGCCGGACCAGTCCCGAGCGCCGCTGGTCGGCCGTCTCGGTCGGCCGGGACTCGTCCAGTCCGGGGTTGATGGTCAGCGAGTCCACCCCGAGCTTGCCGAGCAGGCTCGGCAGCACCAGGCCGGCGCTTCCGTTGGACGCGTCCACGACGACCTTGAGCCCGGACTCGGCGATCCCGGTGATGTCGACATTGCGCAGCAGCGAGCCGGTGTACGAGTCGAAGACGCTGGACGGGAAGTGCAAGTCGCCGATCTCGCCGGGGAACGCACGCCGGTACTCCTGGCGTGCGAACACGCGGTCCAGCTTGCGCTGGCTGGCCTGGGAGAGGTCGGCGCCGTTCCCGTCGAAGAACATGATGTCGACGGAGTCCGGCACACCGGGGGTGGTCCGGATCATGATGCCGCCGGCGCTGCCCCGCGCGGTCTGCTGCCGGGCCACGGGCAGCGGCACGTTCTCCAGGTCGCGCACATCGATGGCGCTGGCCTGCAGCGCGGAGATGACCGCCCGCTTGAGCGCGCGGGCACCGCGGGAGTGGTCGCGGGCCGTGGTGACCGTCGAGCCCTTCTTGAGGGTCGTCGCATAGGCTCCGGCCAGCCGCACGGCCAGCTCGGGGGTGATCTCGACGTTCAGGATGCCGGAGACGCCGCGAGCGCCGAAGAGATGCGCCTGCCCTCTGGACTCCCAGATCACCGAGGTGTTGACGAAGGCACCGGCCTCGATGGTCTTGAACGGGTAGACCCGCACATTGCCCTGGACGATCGATTCTTCACCGATCAGGCACTCGTCACCGATGACGGCGCCGTCCTCGATCCGGGCCGCCCGCATGACGTCGGTGTTCTTGCCGAGCACGCAGCCGCGGAGGTTGCTGTGCGGGCCCACATAGACGTTGTCGTGCACGACGGCCTTGTGGAGGAAGGCGCCGCTCTTGACGACGACGTTGGAGCCGATGACCGTGTGCTCGCGGATCTCCGCGCCGGCCTCGACCTTGGCGTAGTCGCCGATGTACAGCGGTCCGCGCAGTACGGCGTCGGGGTGCACCTCGGCGCCCTCGGCCACCCAGACGCCGGGGGAGATCTCGAAGCCGTCGATGTCGACGTCGACCTTGCCCTCGAGGACGTCGGCCTGCGCCTTCACATAGCTCTCGTGGGTGCCGACGTCCTCCCAGTAGCCCTCGGCGACATAGCCGTAGATCGGCTTGCCTTCCTTCATCAGCTGCGGGAAGACATCACCCGACCAGTCGACGGGCACGTCGGGCTCGACATAGTCGAAGACCTCGGGCTCCATGACATAGATGCCGGTGTTCACGGTGTCGGAGAACACCTGGCCCCAGGTGGGCTTCTCCAGGAAGCGCTCGACCTTTCCCTCCTCGTCCACGATGGTGATGCCGAACTCCAGGGGATTCGGCACACGGGTCAGGCAGACCGTGACCATCGCGCCCTTTTCCTTGTGGAAGTTGATGAGCTCGGTCAGGTCGAAGTCGGTCAGCGCGTCGCCAGAGATGACGAGAAAGGCATCGTCCTTCAAAGCCTCCTCGGCGTTCTTGACGCTTCCTGCGGTGCCGAGTGGCTTCTCTTCATTGGCATAGGTGAGCTCCATACCGAGCTCTTCGCCGTCACCGAAGTAGTTCTTGACGAGCGACGCCAAGAATTGGACAGTCACAACGGTTTCGTTGAGCCCATGCTTTTTGAGCAGCCGCAGAACATGCTCCATGATCGGCCTATTGACCACCGGCAGGAGCGGCTTGGGCATGCTTGAGGTCATGGGGCGCAGGCGCGTGCCTTCGCCCCCGGCCATCACAACGGCCTTCATGTCGGAAGCGTCCTCCTCGAAGAGACGACGGTCTGGCCGACTCACCCACCAGGATTGTCCCGCACAGTTTTCAAGCGGGCGACCGCACCGACATGCGCGTGCCAATCAGCGGGTTCAATCGGCCATGGCGTCCGCCCGGACCAGTCGGCGGACTTGCACCACGTAGAGGACTCCTGCCCACCAATACAGGGTTGTACCCCATCCGGCGAACGCCCATCCGAAAATAGCAGCGAGTGACGCGATCCAGCCACTTCCGTCACTGAGCAGGAGCAGCGGGAAGGCATACATCAAGTTGAAGGTGGCGGCCTTGCCGAGGAAGTTCACCTGCGGCGGCGGATAGCCGTGACGCCGGAGGATACCCACCATCACCAGCAGAACCAGCTCTCGCGCCAGCAGCACACAGGTCAGCCACAGCGGCAGAATCTCGCGCCAGGTGAGACCGACCAAGGTCGAAAGTATGTAGAGCCGGTCGGCCGCGGGATCGAGCAGCCGGCCCAGGCTGCTGATCTGGTTCCATCGCCGGGCGAGCTTGCCGTCCAGATAGTCGGTGACACCGCTGAGGGCCAGGACCAGCAGGGCCCAGCCGTCGCTCTTCGGACCGCCGAACTCGGGCCACAGGATCAGCCACAGGAACAGGGGCACGCCGACGAGCCTCGCCATGCTGAGGATGTTCGGGATGGTGAGGACACGGTCCGTCTGGACGCGAGTCTCCTGGACCTCCACCCGGGGGCCTCCTGTGGGGAAACGAGCCAACGATGCTCCCTGACCTTACATCAACGCAGAAAAGCTCCGGCTCTCGGGCTGTACGCCCAAGAGCCGGAGCTGCAAAAGGAGTTCGGCGGCGTCCTACTCTCCCACAGGGTCCCCCCTGCAGTACCATCGGCGCTGTAAGGCTTAGCTTCCGGGTTCGGAA